>DAOTXB010000021.1:0-23257 GCA_034435575.1 Anaerolineae bacterium | reverse complement strand
GTGGGCGGCAGCCCGGTTCGCTGCGAGGCGAACCTATACGCGCTGCGCAGGCCAAGTCGGCTGGTCGGTAGAAAGTAGAATATTCGGGATACGATAGACTGGAGAAGCGTCAACATAATGAGCACGGACGTGATGAGCAAAAAGCATGTATATCCTTGACAGTTTAAAAATGTCAATCCCTCTCAGCCCGTCAAACACCGTTGTTCATTGTTATGATAGCTCATGAACTCAAAACCGCCAGACGCAAAAAAACACTGGCTGAGTAGGTGTCAGGCTGTCTTTGTAGGACAACCAACGCGACTGCGAGGTCGCGCATAACAAACGCGAATCGGTGCAGATACCACTCCAAGTTTCAACCCAAGTAAAAATACTTGTAGCACGTAATATTCACGCAATATATACCTAAAATTCATAATTTCAACGCTAATTAAGATAATCCGATGTTAGAATAACAGGAGAATAAATAAATAAAACATAATAACAGATGACAAACATTTGTGATCTGGCGAGGATCAGATGACTAAATCAGTATTGTTTATTATCGGTATCGTACTGTTTGCAACATTTGCCGTTATACCACCACTTCATGCCCAGACTTCAGACCAATTCTTTGTAAATAGTCCACTAGATACCCCGGATGCTAATATCGGAGACGGTATTTGTGCCGATGCTTCGGGGCAATGCACCTTACGTGCGGCGATCGAAGAATCGAACAGACAACAGTACATTACAGCAATCATCTTACCCGCCATCACGATCGTATTAGAAGATAACCTTGTATGGATTGATAGCAATGTTTCAATCATTGGCAATGGTCCCGATCAAACGATTATTAATGCGAATGGGTTTAATGCGTTTGGGTATCGAAACACATCCGTTCAAAACTACGTGGATAGAGAAATCTCTGGCTTAATCGTTAAAAATGCAATTACTGGTATGAATATTCAAAGACCGGGCGCATTAACAATTGATAATGTCAGACTATTACGCAATTCGACTGGCATCAGAAGTTCATTCACTGCTGGTATCTTGACCATTCGTTATAGTGTTATCTCAAATAATCAGATCAACGGTGCAAGACTTTCTAGTAATGCAATAATTACAAATTCACTAATAAGCAATAACGGAAATGGACAAGAACCTGGTGGTGGTATCTACACTACACGGAACTTGAGTGTGCATAATAGTGCCATTGTCAACAATATTGGTGCAACTGGAGGTGGCATATATCATGATGGCAATCGCTATAGTTTTAACATTTCAAACATAACGATTAGTGGTAACTCCGCCTTCTCAGGCGGTGGTATATTTACATCCGGCATACCTAGCCTGAATAACGTAACGATTACTGATAATCATTCCACGGTTGAGGGGGCTGGTGGTGTTGTTTCAGAAGAACCCCTTGAAATCAGCAATTCAATTATTTATGGCAATCAAGCGCCACAGGGCATAAATGCTGATTATAATGGCGAAATCACCTCGCTCGGCAACAACATTTTGGGCGACATTACCGATGTGGCAGGCTTGCTAGAAACCGATCAATATCAGGTTAATCCGTTGCTTGCACCCCTATCATTTGACCTCTCTACGCCAATCCATAAATTAAATGCGGGTAGCCCTGCAATTGATAGTGGTAACCTTGACTTGTGCGAAACAACCGATCAATTTGGTACGCAACGCATCGGGTCTTGTGATATTGGTGCTTATGAAACGCCGTTATCAACAGATGCTGAAATTGCAGTGTCGCTTTCTGCATCTAGCACACAACTGCTCACCGGAGAAAGTACAACCATTACCGCAACGGTTGAAAATTGGGGACCTGCAAACGCGCAAAATGTTCAGGTTGCGGTCAATATTCCTGAATCAATGACCATTCAAAACGCGCCACTCCCGAATGTTGTAGATGGTGTCTGGACGATTCCAAGTTTGTCTGCCAATCAATCTGTTGATCTGGTCATAAACTTGATGCCTGATTCAACGACATTTTTACATGAACTCAGTGTTGCATATATCGATTCTGATACGGTCAATCTTTATGTATTTAATGACCGCGATGAGCTTGATATTATCGTAGACTCAACGGACCTTGTCCTGAATTCGTCACTAAATGTGGACGAATTGTTCATCAATACGCCCTTTACCTACACGATAAACGCTACAAATGAGGGTTTAACACCAATAACCGGCACTGAGATTGTAATTGATTTGCCACCAAGCGCAGAGGTTACTAATTTCGTCGGTGATGGCTATGCAGATGAAGTTTGGACACTAAACGGTAGTTTAGCAAACGGGGAAACACGAGAACTTGTTCTAGAAATAACGCTAAACAACGATTATGCAATTCATGGAACAGTTGAATTCAACGCAATGGCTTCCACTTTAGATCAATATGATACCGTCTTTTACAATAATGAGACTACAGATACTGCCCTTCTAGATATTGCAAACGTTATATTAAGGCTTCAAGAAACACACCCAAGAGCGTTCTTTGAAGGGCAAGAAATTCAGCTATCGGTAGAAGTTGAATTAACTGAAAGAGCGTTAATAAACGATTTTAAATTTGAACTAACCATACCGGAACACATCACGTTAGTTAGCTTTGATAATGACCTAAGGCTTATTGATGGTTACTTAGTCTTTCCTGAACCACTTTATCGTCATCATTCCGTGCGTGAAATCTTTGATTTTGTGTTTCGTGTAGATGCAATTCCTGCTTTACCCGCAAACGATGTACTCAGAATTGACGCGTTAAACCCCTATTATGACCCGTCAGGGTTTAATAACAGTATTGTTTTGTCAGTCCCTTACGCTTATCCGGTAGACCTTGCGCTACATAATCAAGTGGATTCTACGGTGCAATTGGGTGATACAGTCACGCACACGCTCATCTTGAGCAATCAGAATGTGCACGAAGCGACAAATATCGTTGTCTACAGTCAGCCTATTTATAATCATCAGTATCTCTCTCATAGTGGCGATGGCACCTATGATCCCAATAGCAATTTGTGGACAATTCCGGCAATTGCCGCCGGTGAGCAGATGACTCTGGAAATAGAAACACAGGTCAATAGTGGCTCAAATAGATTTACACAGATTGCTCAAATTCAATCTATGGATCAAATCGACATTGATTCAATTCCAGGAAACAGTCGCGTAGATGAAGATGATTACACACAGGCAGAGGCATTAATTTGCGCCTCAGCCACACCGATTGTTTATGACATCGCGGACAACGATGAAACCGCACTCGTCAACGCATTAAATACAATTCGTGGTACTAGCTGTATTGATGGCGAGGCAGTTATCAACCTTGCCCCTGAAGGCACTTATAGCATCACGGTATCTGGCAGTAACAGACCTGAGACTATTTTACCGACAATTAGAAACCGTGTGCGAATTAATGGTAACGGCGCACACCTTGAAATGAGTGGTGCGAGAGCCTTCTATATTGAGCAATACGGTGAATTAACCCTCGAAAACTTGACACTTGAGCAGGGCAATACAAGTAACCAAGAAGGTAGACAAATCTACAATCAGGGTATTTTGCGCCTGAATAACGTGACAATTGGTGGACAGATCAACGTGAGTAGCCATCAAGATCACAGCAATATTTATTCCGAAGGCGATATTTATATGGATCGTTCGCTGGTGGAATTTACGTTTACATCAGACACACGGTTTATGGAAGTTGTCGATGGGCGTGCGGAGATCACCAATAGCATCTTTGAAGCAAATGAAGAGATGAATTTGAGACTATTCATATTGTCAAATTTGCGTGGTGATCTGACCCTGACCAACAATATGTTCTTAGTGCCAAGTCCCAACTTTATTGAGAGTGATTCGAGTATTGTGCGGGCAACGGGCAATATCTTAAATTACATCAATTTCTATAATACAGAATGTGAGACAAACTTCACGATTATCTCTGGTGGATACAACATTTTTGATGCCACTCCGGCATGTAATCACATTGTTGCCCAACCAACTGATCAATTTACGTCATCGCTAATTACGCAATCACGTCGCAATTATATCGGATACCGCTATGATGCAGGGGCGTTTGATGACCCCATTATAGAAGTTATCTCCGATGCAACTATGGTTGACCAGATACCGCCTGCACTATGCCCGTCAGTTGATTATAATGGTACAAACCGCGCCCTTGATGGTGACGGCGACGGTACTCCGCTGTGTGATGTAGGTCCGTATGAATATGCGACAGAACCCGGAATGGACGTTGCTGTGTCATTTGATAATGCCACGCCGAACGCGGGTGACATCTATAACATGACGCTCACGGTCACAAATAGCGGCACGGCAACATACGAAAATTTGCAATTGCTTGTGTCGGTACCCGAACACTTTGAACTTGTGTGGCAAGAGATCCCTGAATATGTTTATGAAGCCCAATGGTTGTTTGTATTAGATGCCGATGCCATCCTATGGAAATTCAATAACGCTTTTGCATCAGGCGATAATCGGACAATCAGCCTGCCTATACGATCACGGCACAGCTTAAATGGTGGGACAGCCAGCATATCTACGGCTGGTTATGCTGAACCTATGTTACAACAGCATCTATTCACCACTGCTACACCCCCAATGGATTGCGAGACAAATGTCAATTGGACAGTAGACGCCGGTGACGAATTTGAATTAATCCGTGCGATTGAACGCGCCAACGATGAAAACTGCCACCCGGGGGCAAATACCATCACGCTTAATGGTGCCGTTCAGTTGACCAATAGCTATTATATTGAGGACAACGAGACTGTATTACCAACCATCACAAGTGACATCACGATAATTGGTGGTGAATTGCAGCTTCCTGCTGGTAGTAATGATCGCTTCTTTAGAATAACCGAAAACGCATCACTCACCTTAAACGGCGTAACCTTAGATGGTGGCAATGCGGGAACGTCCATCGGTGCCCGCCCTACTGGTGGCGCAATCTACAATGACGGGCGATTGACAGTTGTCGATAGCACATTGATCAACAATTCATCGTTCAGTGGTGCGGCTATTTACAATGCTGGCACGGCAAATATCTCGAATAGTGTGTTTAATAACAATGGCGATCCTAATAGTCCTCATGTTGTTATATCAGTGAGTACGATTCTCAATACTTTTGGCACGATGACAATTGAAAACACGGCATTTGAGAACAATAGGATTATAAATCCTGATAGCAGTTTGAGGCTCATAGTTAATTATTTACCGTCAACCCTGACTATACGTACAAGTGAGTTTCTGAATAATAGCATCGGTGTTGGCAACATCATCTCTAACTACGGTAATCCCAATTCACCTAATATTGACTCATATGTAACAACCATCGAGGATACGCTCTTTGAAGGTAATGATGGTCAAATAGCACTAATTAGTCATCGCTCAGCGAATCTGCTGGTTGAACGCTCCTCATTTACAAACAATCAGATAGGTTCAATAATTAGTGTCACCGAATCCGCAACGATAAACAATAGTTTATTCTACGGCAATGAAGTTAATAATGTTGCATATTTTGGTCGAGAGAATAACCTTATCCCGGATGAGTTGTACTTCACGAATAACACTTTCAGCGCAAACACGGGTAACGCCCTTTCGTTCTCAAGCACTGGTTTTGAAGTGATGATTGGCAATAACATTGTCGATGGTGGACTGACGAATAGTTGTATGCTCAACGGTTTGATCTCCACCGGATATAATGTTTTCAGTAACGATACGTTGTGTAATGTAGGAACTGCGAACGATATTGTTAACGTGCCAGCTCTCGTTGGTTCATTGCAATGGGTGGACGGAATGCCTTATACGCCCTTGCTCGACGGTAGCCCCGCGCTGGATCTTATCCCGACGTGTGATGTTGCCGTTGATTTACTCGGCACTGAGCGCCCCATCAACGGCAATTGTGACGCTGGTGCTTATGAGATTGTCAGCACACCGCAATCGGTGACAGATGTTGGCATTAGCGCGACCTATAATGTCGATACTGTTACGCTGAATGATGCTGTCGTCATGACGTTAACGGCGACCAATAACGGCGCGATTCCTGCCACTGATATTTCTGTTATGGTTGAGGCACCGTTCACATTCCAATCTGCCACGGGTTCAGGTACATTTACAGATAGTGTATGGACATTAGCAAGCATCCCTGCGGGCGAAAGCCGTACTATCGATGTAACCTATCTTGTTGATTATGACTTGCGTCTGAATGACTTACGGTTCTTTGGAACGTTACAAAACATCGCAGAAGCGGATACAGACTACAGCAACAATTCATTTGAATCCGACGAATTTAACACAATCAGCACCAACTATTCCATACGTTCGGTTTATGTAAATACCGAGAACATTTATGAAAATGCCGAATTCACAGCGACAATACGTGTGAATCGATTATCAATATCTGGCGATTATATCGGGGCGATTGTTGACCTTGCCCTGCCTGCGGGTATCGAGTATATCACCCATACGACCAACGAAGGTAGTTATGCCGACGGTATTTGGACGATTGACAATATTAGCAATTATTTTGGGTCTACGACTCCTTCACTTACGCTAACGTTCCGTGTTGCTCCTAATACGCCGTCTCAGGAAATTGCGTGGGTGTTCAACTTGTACAATGAACAGCATCCCGATCTTTATACTGAAGACAACATTATTACCCGTGTACTCGATGTTGTCGAAGCTACAGACTTAAGCCTGACGATGACCACACAACCCAATATTGCCTATGTTGGTGATGCGGTTGAATTTACGTTTACAGCGACCAATTTAGGTACCACAACGGCAACCAATGTCAATGTTTATCTCAGTGCGCATCCTACCAGTTTTGCGCCGAATTCTGGCACGCCAAATAGCTTCCCCCTGTGGCAAATTGGTGATTTACCAGCTGGAGAAACACGCACCCTTACATTTACACAAACGATTCAACCTGAACATGACCGACAGTTTCTCTATATGTATGGTGAGATTGTTTCCTCAACGCAAGACTCCAACGCAGATAATAATGTGGCTTGGGTATTAGCGCCTGAATATTATGTCGCGGTCAACCCGTCAGATATTGAGGTCACTATTGATACAAATACCCAGAATGTAAATGTACAAGATCAAGTCAGCTATACCGTCACCGTTACCAACATAGGCAGTTTACATGTCACGGACATTAGCTTATATATTTACTCTAGTGGTCTGGTTGGTGTAGTCGGCACGGGAGATTTCACACAGGATAACTATGAATGGGTCATTGAATCCTTACCTACTGGTGGTGTAGCAACCCATACATTTACCGGTACGGTATATCGATATGCTGATAATGCGTCAGTCGGAGTAGATGCTCACGTCCAAAATAATATCAGTGAAGAAAATATGGAAAATAACTCGGCAGAGTATCACTTCATAGTGACTAATGCCGACCTGACCTTAGAATTTGATCCACTACCCGAAGGCGACATTAACGTCGGCGATCAAATTGACTTTGTACTGCATGTGTCCAATGCTGGACCATCTGTTCTGGAAAGCGGCGAAGTCCCACTCGGTTTGCCTGATGGTTTGACTATACAATCTACCAGTGAACCACTTGTAGATAATCTGTGGACGATTACTAACCTTGGTGTAGGTGAAACAGCCACACTGACGATCACAGCCGATGTAGGGACGGAATTAGCGTCTTATACACGCAGTATTTCTGCAAACGGTGTCTACACAACGATGAATCATGACGATAACACAGCTTATCTCGAATTTTATGTAAACGGCACGGATAATCACGTCAGAGTTTGGCGAGAAAATGGCTCAAACATTCAACGTTTCTATAACGTTGGTGAGGAATATACCCTGCAAGTTGTCGTAAATAGCCGGGGTATTCCAGCAGAAACATTTTCTGTTCAGTTAGATATGCCAACTGGCTTAACGCCTATCAACTATGGTAGTAGTTTTGACCCCGCAACCAACACAATTACAGACACAGTCAGTGAATTTGGCAATACATATGACATTACGTTTGTCGTCACCGAAGCGGCGCAAGGGCAAGCCCTGACTGTTTCCGCTACGATAGCTCCGGCTACGTTGCCGGAGCCGACTTTAGATAATAATGTGGATAGCCTCACGGATTATGCTATCTGGGCAACATCGCAGGATGTGACGGTTACAACAACCACGGATGATGGCAATGGTTTGTGTGAACCAACCGCGTGTACATTGCGTGATGCGCTCACTGACCCGCGCCTTTTAAGCGGTGTGAATATTACCATCCCTGCGGGAACGTATGTTTTGACCGAGGGTGAAATCACCATTAATCGAGATGCCACCTTAATTGGTGATGGCGAAGTCATCATTGATGGTAATGATGCAAGTGCAATTTTTACGATTTATGATGGGATACCGTCTACAGTTAACGTCTCAGTCGTCCTGCAAAACTTAATTTTGCAAAATGCATATGGTTCTTATGGTGGCGCTATCACAAGTTATGAAAACCTAACTATACTTGACAGTATAATCCGAAATAGTCGTACTTCGAGAAATGGTGGTGGTATCTATCATCGCACTGGCACACTTGAAATTCATCGTAGTCAGATTATTGATAATATCGCTGAAGGTAATTTTAGTGCTAATGGTGGTGGTGGAGTCCATATTGCTTCCGGCGTAAACGCAATCATCGCGGATACAACAATTGCACGAAATAATGGACACGCTGGTGGCGGTATTTACAATTCAATTGATGATGTTCTCATTGTGCGCTCTACTATTAGTGATAACACGACATCCCGTGATGGTGGCGGGCTATTGACAATAAATTCAATGACGCTAATATCATCAACAATTAGTGGTAATATTTCCGAAAGACACGGTGGTGGTATTAGCATTATTGATGCTAATGATGAAGTCATTAGGATTTTTTCCTCAACTATTGTCAATAATAGCGCTAATATCGGTTTTGGTGGTGGCATCTATAACGCTGACTACAACTCTGTTAGTAGTCGCTTTGCTGACGTTTATCTTGCCAATTCCATCGTTGCGGATAACACAGCGCCTTCCAACTACAATCGTAATGTCTATCAGGTGCATTCACAGGGATACAATCTTTTCAGTTCGCTTGAAGATGATAGTCTTCTGACCGAAGCAACGACAGACATTATTGCTAACCCACAGCTAGACCCGCTTGCGGATAATGGCGGGTTCACACAAACTCACCTGCCACTTTCAACTAGCCCTGCAATTGATGCGATCCCTGACTGTACCGGCTTTGACCAACAAAACAGACAACGTCCAATCGGCGCGGGATGTGATATTGGCGCGGTAGAGGTTGAACCAGGGTTCGATACCCCCGCACCGTTTGTAACATCACTTTATGTCATCAATGATGACCAGCGCCGTCTTGTGGATGATAATTTTGAGACGAGACCATTTACAACACTAGATGTAGTGTTCAACCAACCAATGGTGAATGCCGACGACATAAATAATTATCTTATTATCCGCGCTGGCGCTGACAACATCCTGCAAACTGCAACGTGTACGAGCGTTGAAGGTGACGATGTGAATATCACGATTCAAGGGGTTTCATATACGGATAACACGACAACACTTACAGCAAATTTTGTAGACGATAATTTTTATCATGTTATCGCCTGCGACACATTACAAAGCACCGCAGGGCGTTCGTTTACAAGCGATCAAGCACTGGTAGTTGATGTCCAGATACCACTTACAACCGGACCGTTTACTGTAAACATAGCCGAAGACACACTGAACGATGATGTGTGCAGTGCGCGTCATTGTAGCTTACGTGATGCGATTCTCGCGGCGAATGCGAATCCGGGGCAGGATACTATCGCGTTTGATTTACCTGCCAATGCGGTTATTCAACCGACTTCGCTACTCCCCGAAATCACTGACTCGGTCATCATTGATGGCTGGACGCAACCCGGCTATACAGATGTGCCAATTGTCGTGATTGACGGGAGTTTGGCGGGCAATTCGGATCGTTATTTCCCCGATCACCATGGGCTTAATCTCAGCGGAGGCAATAACACGGTGCGCGGGTTGGTTATCAATAACTTCGATGGTGCAGGGTTATATTTCCACGCCAATGGTGGGAATACCGTCATCGGCAATTACCTCGGTATTGATGTCGCAGGCGCAGTAGCCGAAGGAAACTATCATGGTCTATACATCAATGATGTTGATAATAATCAAATCGGTGGTGTTAGCGCGCAAGACCGTAACCTGATCTCTGGTAACCGTCAGAATGGCGCTTATATTACGGGTAATAATCAAGTTATTGAAGGCAATTTCATTGGTACGGACACGGTAGGAACCGCTGCCATCAGTATCACAAATTATAGAGGTATTGGTTTATTCGTGCGTGGCGATAATATTCGCATTGGTGGCATAAACCCAACACCAGAAACCGCCTGTAGTGGTGCCTGTAATCTCATCGCGGGTAATTTAGGTGACCATAGTTTACAGGTGTTTAATGCCTCCAACGTGGCAATTCAGGGCAACTTTATCGGCTATGATGTGCAAGGGTTAAATGTATTATCAAGTCCGTCGATTGAATTACAATATGTTACTGGAGACTTTCTTTTTGGCGGTAACGCGATACAAGAGCGTAATCTGGTATCAGCATTATTGTTCGTGTTATCTGAGATCGAGATTCGTGGTAACTTATTCTCCGTTAACTTAGCTGGCGCTATAGCGCCAGCTAATTCTTCTTTACAGTTGCGTTCTGCCGGTCAAATCCTGTTGTCTGATAATCAATTACCCCGTATTTCTTGGAATTCAGCCGCGAATCCGCTAATTGTGGAAAATAACTATATTGGCGTTACGTTGGATGGCACTGTCTTCTCACATTCAGCGCAATCGGTAGATGTCAGAAGCGGTTCGCTTATACTTCGCAATAATGTCATTGCAAAACACCTAAGAATACCCATAACAAGCCTTATGGAAAATAACTGGATTGGCGCGATGCCTAATGGCTCACCCTTGCCAATGGAGTTTTCACATCTGATTTTTATTTGGGGTACGCGGGATAGCGTTTCTCAGACAGCTAATATCCGTAATAATGTTATTGCTAATGGAACTGGTTATGGCTTCTTTAGCACACTAATTCCTGATGCGTACTCGCCTGAAAATTCTGATATTATTGACCTAAGCCAGAACTCAATTTACAACATGGGTGGGTTGAGTTTATTCTTGAACCGCGAAGCATACTGCCCTGAATGTACAAGTGGGGCATTAACCTACCAAGTACTTCCTAACGATCCGTTTGATCTGGATACAGGTGTTAACGGCGCACAGAATTATCCGGTCATCACCGGCGCGACGACTAATGGCAACACCCTGACGCTCACAGGCTTGCTCCATAGTCATCCGTCAGAAGCATATCGTGTGGAATTCTTCGCCAACACCACCTGTAACGCTTCCGGTTATGGCGATGGTGAGCGCTACATCGGCACGCTCAACGTCAACACCAACACGGCGGGTGATGCACCGCTCAACATGGTTATCAATGACAACATTGCGACAGGGACATTCATCACTGCCACCGCCACAGGTACCGAGGGCACATCGGGCTTTTCCGCCTGTTTCGCGGTGAACGATCAACCGCTCACCACCGCACCATCAAGTATTTCCGCGACCACCGTCAGCACTACACAGGTGGATTTGGATTGGTCTAGCGGTAGCGCAGGTGTGACAGGCTACGAAGTCGAACGGTCAGCCGATGGCACCACGCGCTGGGAACATATCATCACCACGGACGCTAGTACAACCATCTTTAGCGATACCGTCGCGCTCTGTGGTCAAGCCTATTATCGCGTGCGTGCGGTGTATGGGAACGACTATTCACCGTATACTACGACTCGAGCAGATGCTGAAACACAACCCTGTACTGAACTTGAGTTGGGCGTTATTTCGCAGTACCCTGACCGCATCATCATAGGGTGGGAGGATATCGGCGCGACCACCTATACGCTAGACGTTTCGCCGGATGGTGGAAGTAACTGGGAAACGCTCATTAGCACCAACGAATTCAGCTATACGCACCGTGATTTAACCTGCGAAAGCGGGGTTGTGTATCGCCTCACGGCAACAGGCGGTCAGTTTGTGCCAGAAGGTGGTTTAAGCACACAACTCGCGGTTAATGTGGAGGCACTTTGTCCACCCACAAACCTGATTGCCAGCAACGCAACCGAAACGACGATTACACTCACATGGCAAAATCAATCGAATGCAGAAAACGGCTACATCATTGAACGCTCAGATGATGGATTTGTGTGGGATCAACTGGCGACGGTGGCTGATGTCACCTACATCGATACCGATTTAATCTGTGTCTATGACTATCATTACCGTGTGCGGGCGGTCAACACATCAACCTCACGCTATTCAGCGTATAGCGATGTGTTGATGACTTCGCCTGTGACCTGTGATGTCACTGATATGATCGTACAGACCACGACACCAAATGTCGATGTACTGGTCAGCGAACAGGCAATTTACACGTTTACGGTCAGCAACAACGGACCGACCACGGTGAATAATGCGGTGGTTACGCTCACAATTCCAGCTGAATTTGTTGTGGAATCGATGAATTTCACCTGTAATAATGGTGTGTGTGATCTGGGAACGATTGCCTCAGGCGCAAGTGTTGATCTTGTGATTACCGGACGTATTGACACAGCGTTACTGGTTGAAATTGGCGCATCTGTCGATTCGGAAGTGCTCGACATCACACCAAATAACAGCACATCCATCACCATCAATGCTTATATGCCCGCGTTGACTCTGTTAGAGCCAACAGGTGTAATTACGACACCTTATGGCGATCCGCAATTTGTGTGGTTGGATAGCGGGGCATCAGCCTATGAACTTTATCTTGCTAGATTCAACGACACATCCACGACACTCGTCATGCAACAGGTCATCAACGATACAATTTGTGCTTATGCTATCTGTTCCATCGACCTGACCACGCTTGACGAAACCTATCGCCTGACGAATGGCGCACATCAATGGTACGTGCGCGAATCCGGTGGCGCGTGGGTCGGCCCGATGAACTTTACGCTCAACGCCCCGCTTCCGGGACTCGTGACGCTGGAAACGACAACTAATTTAGATGATCTTTCACCGACCTTGAACTGGTCGCTGGCGGGAGATGCGGTCAACGCGACATATTTCAACCTGTATCTGGCGAATGCTAGCGGTTCGGCTATGTTCAATCAGTGGTTTACCCGCGCTGAAACGTGTGGCGATGTGAACGGTACAACCTGTTCGTTACCGTCGCCTGTTGCCCTTACAAATGGCACATCCTACGATCTCTATGTCCGTAGTTATGGACCCGGTGGATTGAGCGTCGGCGGTCCCTTCAATAATGGGTATCAGGGTGTCGAAACCTTTACAGTAAACGTCCCCGTACCCGACCAGATTGCCCCGATTGGTAATGTCGATTTCCCTGCCGGAAATCCGATGTTCACGTGGTCAGATGTCGAGGGCGCTGAGTACTATTATCTCTATGTCGGCAACAGTTCAGGCGCACAGATCATCAACGAAGTGGTCGCCGATGTCGGTTACTGCAACGGCACGACCTGTCAACTCGACGCGACCACTCTACGCGAGAATTATCGACTCCCGAACGGCACGTACACATGGTACATTCGTGCGTGGCGAAACGATCAGGCGACGCCGTGGTCGGCGGGCGAATCATTCACGATCAACATTGCGTTGCCGTCTGTCGTAACAAAGGTCTTCCCACTTGAAGGTGAAGACACCGACTACGACATGCAATTCCGTTGGAATCAGGTTGCCAACGTGACGGGGTACAATCTCTATCTGGTCAATCCGAATGGCGCGAATAGCGGTATTCTTGCGGGCGAAGTCGACGACGAAGTGACCTGTCAAAATGGCGAATGTAGCTGGAATCAGGTTCTCGATCAGATTCCGGGCATGTGGACGTGGTATATCAGCGCTTTCAACGCCGCTGGAACGGGTACGTGGTCATCCGCGACAACATTCACCGCGCCGACCGCGATTCCGTCAGTAGTTAACGCAATTTCACCGACGGCGAATCAGGCGTTGACGGATAGCATCATCACGTTTGAGTGGCAAGCGGACGAAAATGCCTCTCGCTATGAACTTTATATGACGGGACCGGGTGGTTTTGTCCATTATCAACCGTATGAAGTCGGTCAAGGCGTAAACTGCACGACAACCTGTTCACTCGACTTGCTCGCGCCATCAACCGGAAATTATACATGGTACGTCCGCGCCGAAAGTGACGCGGGATGGGGTGCGTGGAACACCGGAATCACGTTCAGCGTGACCGACACCATGCCTCAACCGGTGACGAAAAATACGCCTGCATTGAACGCGAGTTTGAATGATGTCAACGTGGCGTTCTCATGGACGCACGATGCAGAAGCAACCGTTTACGAAGTTTACATCACGGGACCAAACAGTTATGTGAACTACAATCCGTACACCGTCGGCACAGATGTCACGTGTTCGACGAATTGTGATTTATTGCTGACCATGCCCGCAAATGGCGCGTATACGTGGTATCTCCGCGCCGGAAATGCGGGTGGATGGACGGCGTGGGACACGGGAACAGCGTTTGCAATTGGTCAGACGTTGCCATCTATTGTTGGCAAAATTGCACCTACGTCGAACGCGAATCTAGTTGCTGTGGACGTCAATTTCTCATGGACACATGACGAAGCAGCGTCCGTCTATGAAATTTACATCACGGGTCCGAATAGCTTTGTACACTATGAGCCGTACACGGTCGGGTCTGATATGACCTGTTCGACCAATTGCGATTTGTCCCTCACAATGCCGGAAAATGGTGCCTACACATGGTATATTCGAGCCGGGAACGATGCCGGATGGAGCGCGTGGGATTCAGCGGCAGGGACGCACTTCACAATCGGGCAACCGTTGCCGTCAGTGATTACAAAAATCACGCCTGCGCCGAACGCAATCGTGACCGCGCTGGATGTCAATGTCTCATGGACACACGACGCACAGGCGACGGTCTACGAAATCTACATCACCGGACCGAACGGTTACGTCAACTACAATTCGTACACTGTCGGGTCAGATGTGACATGTGCTACAAATTGTGAATTGTCGCTGACCATGCCCGAAAATGGAGCCTACACATGGTACATTCGTGGCGGAAACGGTGGCGGATGGGGGGCATGGGACGCCGGAACTGCGTTCACAATGAGCATTCCTGCACCATCCGCGCCGATGCTGAACAGTCCCGCCGACGATGCTGTGATCTATCAAACTAACCGCCCGACATTCGCATGGGCGGAAGTATCAACTGCGACTTACTACAACTTGCAATTGAACAACGGCATGGGCGCGATTGCTTACGAAGCATGGCATGAATCCGTGAATATTTGCAACGCCGGAACGTGTAGCCTGCAAGTTCCGAATCCGTTGGCGTTTGGTGGCTATGATTGGCGCGTTCAGGCGTACAATTCGGCAGGTGTTGGCGCATGGTCAACCTCGCGGGGATTCTTATCTCTGTCGATCAATCTGCAACCGTTGATGGTGCAGGTCGAAGATGGACGTATTTCACGAACGGGCACATGGACACAACAAACCAGCGAAGGCGCTGTCGGCGCGACGTATCTGCAAAGTACAGCAAGCACCGCCGATACGCTGACGATGACCTTCACCGGAACACAGGTCGATGTGGTCTACGTCGCAGGACCGCGATATGGCTCATTTGTGATCGAGATTGATGGTGAGCCGTTACGCGGAGTCGATGCGAATACGACGCAACTCGCGTTTGGTCAGGTTGCGAGCTTTAGCGGGCTGGCTGAGGGCGAACATACGCTCAGGATCGTGCCGTTAGGTGGTGCGCCCGTTGCGATTGATGCGCTGGTGGTCGGTGGCGAGGTTTTGACGACTACGGCAACCGAAACTCCGACTCCGGTGGTCATCCCGATTGAACCGATTGTGACGGAAGACGTGATTATCGTGCCAGAGGAAACGCCTGCTATCGTGCCGATTGAAACAACACCGACAGAGGAAGCTGTAGTCATTACGCCTTTGCCAACGGAAAATCCACCGGAAGCGACGGACGCCCTCGCGCCGGAGGTCACGCCGGAGCCGTAAAATCAGCAAAACGAGCGCACCTTCTCAGATTGGGAGGGTGCGTTTTTGGATATTATTCTAGTTGTTCAAATAGGTGCGAAATACAACAATCCCACACGCATAACTTACCCGTTGAGTATAGGATAGCGAGCTGAGTTTGAAGCTCCTCATGTCCACTTCGCTATCCTCATCATTCAGCACATTTTCACTCAACTCATCGACAATCATTTCAGCCCGAACAATGAGATATTGGTCTGCCCACGGCTTCAGGCGAAAGTCTATGATTTGCTCTGTGTCCAGATCAAACAAAATGTACTCAAAAATTGAGTTGACCAATCCCTTTTTGTCGGTTTCTGTGCCTTCGTACCACACGCGTTTTAAGTTCGTCAAGGTGCCGAGTACGGTCATTAACTCAATCATTACTTCCTGCTCTTTTACCGTTCGTGCTTCCCAATGTGCGATTTCTTGTTCATTCACCTCACGGATGCGCTTGTATTCTACCTCTGGAATATCGCCTTCGAGCAACAGTAGCCGTGCATGTTCCAGCCAATGACGGCACTTCGGCGTGGTGTACCAGCCTTTCCGGCTTGAGGAGCGAGCTAAAACAAGCTCGATACCTTGCTAGTTGCCTCAGCCTCGGCAGCCAGCCGTTTTCAAAGATTCATTGAACGAGTGGAAGCCATCTTGCTACTGTATAGCGCATATATATGACTGAAAGCCCGTCTAAAAAATTTGGTGCGCTGTTCAACTTCGACCTTATCAGTCAGGACTTGGGGTGTGGAAAAAGTTAGGGTTTCTGATTTCCGCCCTCAAAACAGGCTAGAATGAGTTACACGCAGGAATAGTATTTGGATGGGAGAAGTATCAATGGAGGATTACACCGGACAAAGTGTGAAGGGCTATACGTTGACAGAACGTATTGGCGCGGGAGGGTTTGGGGCTGTTTATCTCGCCCAACAATCCAATGTAGATCGGGAAGTTGCCGTTAAAATAATCTTGCCACACTTTACCAGTCAGCCTGAGTTCATTCGCCGATTTGAACAGGAAGCACAACTCATTGCGCGTCTCGAACATCTCCACATTGTGCCACTCTATGATTACTGGCGTGACCCTGATGGTGCATATCTGATTATGCGGCGAATGCGTGGGGGAAGCCTACGTGATGCGCTCAACGACGGACCATTTGATCCATCCTCCTGTGCCTTGCTTATCGACCAGATCAGTATGGCGCTTTCGTTTGCTCATCAAAATCAGGTGATACACCGCGATCTTAAGCCTGAAAATATCTTGATGGATGAAGATGGTAATGCCTATCTCGCCGATTTTGGAATCGCCAAAGACCTGACAAATACTCAAGCAAATGCGACATCACCGAATGCAGTCGTTGGGTCGCTTGATTATCTCTCTCCTGAACAAGCACGGGGCGAACCTGTAACCGCTTGCACCGACATTTATAGTCTTGGCGTTGTCGTGTATGAGATACTGGAAGGTAAACACCCGTTTGATGGGTTCTCATCCATTGAGCGCCTGTATAAGCATATCAGTGATCCCATACCCTATGTTGCATCCTTAGAGGATCATATGGGTGCCGATATAAATAAGGTTATTCAAAAAGCAACTCAGAAAGACCCGGCACAGCGTTACACTGATGTTCTGGAGTTTGCGACGGCACTTCGCAAGAGCCTGCATCTCAATAGTATTGACCTACAATTAGAGGCAACGCTGACTTTACGGGAACAGGAAGTTCTACAATGCCTCATAGATGGTCTTTCCAATAGCGAAATTGCCGATAAACTCTTCATCGCCATTGGTACGGTGAAATGGTACAACACAGTTATTTATCAAAAACTTGGTGTTCGTAGCCGTGTGCAGGCAGTAGTCAAAGCACGAGAACTCAACCTCATCGGACAAACGAACGACGATGAATTTCCCAGTGTTGCTACCATAATTTCCTCACTTTCAGAGCCGATCAATCCATATAAAGGGTTACATGCTTTTTATACGAGCGATGCACAAGATTTCTTTGGGCGGGACGAATTCATCCAGAAACTAACGGACCGGATGCAAGACAATGATCCCCTTCAGCGATTCTTGACCGTGATTGGTCCGTCTGGCAGTGGTAAATCGAGCGTCGTGAAAGCGGGATTAATTCCGGCTCTACGGAAAGGCGCAGTAGCGGATTCTGATAAATGGTTTGTCATCGACATGCTACCGGGATCACACCCTCTGGACAAGTTGGAAACTGCACTTATGCGAGTTGCCGCAAACCATACCCAAAATCTACATGAACAACTCCAGAGAGATGAGCGCGGTCTGTTGCGCGTCGCAGACCTGATCTTGCCGTCGGACAATACCCAACTTGTCATTGTCGTTGACCAGTTTGAGGAGGTTTTTACACTGGTTGAGGATGAAGAGACACGTCAGAGATTTCTTGATCTATTGCGGGTCGCCGTAAGTGATACCAGAAGTCGCGTGCGTGTCATTATCACCTTGCGTGCCGATTACTATGATCGCCCCCTGCACTACCCTGAATTTGGTGAATTGATCCGCAGCCGCATGGAAACTATCCTTCCACTAACTGCAAAAGGGCTAGAGCGAGCAATCCGCGGACCATCAGAGCGCGTCGGCGTGATTTTTGAGCAGGGACTGGTCGAACAAATTGTCAGCACGATGAATTATCAATCTGGCGCACTGCCACTCTTACAATTTGCCCTGACGGAATTATTTGAGAGACGCAACGGACGCATATTGACGAACGAAGCCTATGTTGAAGTCGGTGGTGCAGTTGGTGCACTTGCCAACCGTGCCGATGAAATATATCTGAGCCTTTCTGAAGAAGGTCAACAGTTTGCACAGCAGATGCTTATGCGCCTTGTAACGCTGGGTGAGGGTGCGGAAGATACCCGTCGGCGCGTTCCACAGTTGGAATTGCTTTCCCTGACGAAGAACGTCGAATTGATGGAAGAAGTTATTGATCAATTTGCAGCTTACCGTTTGTTATCCCTTGACCACGATCCTAAAACACGCCAACCGACTGTCGAAGTTGCTCATGAGGCAATCTTACGCGAATGGGATCGGTTACGGAGTTGGCTAAATTATTCGCGTGAGGACATCCGGCAAGAACAAGCACTTGCGCGCGCCGCACAGGATTGGGAGACACAAAGACGCGATTCAAGTTATTTATTACGTGGGTCACGCTTAGAACAAATGGAAAAGTGGCAAGTTACTACGAATCTCATTTTGACCCCGCTAGAGCGTAACTACATTGCAAAAAGTTTACAACAACGCGAAACTGAACGGCAATCTGAAATAGTACGTCAGCAACGTGAAGCGGGCCTTGAACGGCGCTCACGCAATTTCCTCCGTAGCTTGGTGACTGTGTTTGCGGTTGCGACTTTGGTTACAGGTGGATTAGCGCTTTATGCCTTTAATCAAAGAAATAGTGCTGTATCCGCTGAGCAAGAAGCACTAATACAAGCCAGTATTGGTCTGGCATCGCAGGCACGTCTTGACGTGGTGGAAGGTGTGCCCGAACGGGCAGTTCCTGTGGCACTTGAGGCAATTGAAAACTACCCGTATACATGGCAAGCAGAACGTGCGTTGTTCTCATCTGTTACCGAAAACCGAATACTGCTGAGACTCGACTCCCATTCAGGGTCTGTAAATCGTGTGGTCTGGTCACCAGATCAAAGTCTGTTGGCAAGTGTTAGCGACGATGAGACTGCAATCATCTGGAATGCCGTGTCAGGCGAAATAATTCATGTAATGGAAGGACACGATGGTAGAGTGCGCGACGTAGCATGGTCACCAAATGGGCATCGGCTAGCTACTGCCGATGAAACCGGGCGCGCCATTATCTGGGATGCTGATACGGGCACTCTTTCGTTTGATATACATCATGAAGTACGGATTAATACTATTGAGTGGTCGCCTGATGGAGCGCTGATTGCAACTGCAAGCGATGATCAGTCTGCCAGGATATGGAACGCTGAAACTGGTGATGAAATGTTCGTTTTACTCGGACATACGGATGAAGTCTGGGAAGTATTATGGTCACCCGATGGGAGTATGCTGGCTACTACAAGTCGTGATGGTAGAGTTCAAATTTGGGATGCGGGAAATGGTGAAGAAACTCAGGTGCTTGATGGCGGAGCCAACTTTGTCTTCGATGCCGAGTGGTCGCCTGATGGCGCAAAGATCGTCACTGCTGATGGCAGTAACATGACAAGAATTTGGGATGCGAGCACCGGAGAAGAACTTGTCAGTTTTGAAGGAGAGGGGCGTGGCGCAATCCAGATAACGACATGGTCCCCTAGTGGAGCACAAATCCTAACAGTCGAAAATGGAGCCAACCTGATAGACGGTGTTGGCGCGATATGGGATGCAGTTACCGGCGAGAGGATTTATCGTCTACCAGGCAAAAATGATCTCAATGGTGGCGCATGGTCACCCGATGGATCAAGAGTGGCTGTTACCGATGAATCCGAGGTAATTCGTATCTGGAACACAACAACAGGCGAACTGTTGGATACGCTACGTCGCCCAGGAAACTTCACAGGTTCTGAAATTTCAGTGCAGTGGTCTTCCGATGGAAATCAAATTGCAGTACATTCCGAAAGCGGTATTGTAACAATCTTTGATGCAACGGAATCTGCACTCATCACGATACGCGGGCAGAATTCAAGCGCTTCATGGTCGCCCGACGGATCCGCTTACTTACGCAGTGATCTGAATGGGAACCTGATTGTAGTAGACACCGAGACCAATGAAACTGTCATGATGCTGCCAGCCGAGCATGTTGCAGGGGAACGATGGTCACCTGATGGAAGGTATATCTTGAGTTCGGGTAACAACAGAGTCGTGCATGTCATAGATGCGCTGACAGGAGAAAATCTATACGACGTAGAAGGTAATGGTCAAATGTCGTGGTCACCGAACAGCACTCAGTTCTCCGTCGCTGACTATGACAATGCAGTTGTGTATGTCTATGATCGAGCAAGCGGAAATCGCCTGTTCACTCTCAGTGTTCCGGATAGCTATTTTATTTGTGAAGTTGAATGGTCACGCGATGGGACAAGAATTGCGGGAGGCATATTGGGACAGAACAGCACTCTAAAAATATGGGACGCTGAAAGTGGCGAAGAACTTCTATCGTTTGAACCCGGTGGCTTTGGTTGCAATATTGATTGGTCGCCGGATGGCACAAGATTGGTTGTACCAGGCGATCAGGTTGCATATGTTCTTGATCCTGAAACAGGCGAGACCTTGCTTACCTTTGGCGGTCACACAGGCTTTGTTAATGGTGCTGAATACTCACCGGATGGAAGCCGCATTGTTACTGCTGGCGATGAAGCAACGCGAATCTGGGACGCGACTACCGGTGCTGAATATGGCGTGCTTGATGTTCAAGATTGGCAAGCGCACTGGTCGCCGGACGGATCTCGGATTCTAACCATAGGCCCTAGTGGGGTGCTAAGAATTTGGCGGGTCTGGCAATCTACTGAAGACCTCATCGAATATGCGTATGATTGTTGCTTTTTCCGTGAACTGCTACCGGAAGAGCGGGTTCAGTTCGGATTGCTAAATCGTGAATGAGGGTGCTGGTAATGGTATCGGTTCGTGTAAGGATTGGTCTCTGTAATATGCTTCGATCTTCGCAGGAAGTCATCATTGTCACTAGATTAGATTTTTTAAGGAGTTAACAATGAAACAGAAGGCGAGATTATTAAGTATATTGGTTATTTTTCTACTGGCGTTAGGAGTTATTCCCGTTGAAGGGATACTAGCTCAAGAGACTGAGGATCCGCTCATTCGTATTGAAAACTTGCTTTCTGCCAGTGCAGAACGAGGAATGTTTAGTGGTTCGGTTTTGATTGCACAAGGTGAAGAAATCCTACTGAGTGAAGGTTACGGATTTGCAGTTCGTCAGTGGGATATCCCGAATACAGCTGACACACGATTTCGTATCACCAACCAGACCGAACTATTCATCGCTACGGCCATAATGATGCTACAAGAGCGTGGTTTGTTGAGCATTGACGATCCCATTTGCGACTACATAGATACCTGTCCTGAAATCTGGCAAAACATAACCATCCACCACCTTTTATCACACTCCGCGGGTATCCCATTCCTACTCAATGACATTGCGGATCTGGAAGTGGCATTACCAGTGAATACCAACAGATTACTGGAGCTACTAGCTAATGAACCTTTGATGTCTACGCCTAGCGAAGGATTTTACTATGGGAGCGATTACCTTATTTTAGGTCAAATCATCAACTCGGTTTCTGATCAGAGCTATAAGGTATTTATCCGGCAAAACCTCATTGAACCACTAGCGCTAACTGACACTGGATTTGATTCTCACGGTGATGTCGTTGAGCGCCTCGCTGAAGGGTATCAAAATGAACGGCGCTTATCAAACTACGTCCATGTAAACAATCTTGGCGCAGCGCTGGGCATGTATTCCACGATTGAAGATTTGTTTCACTTCCACCAAGCTTTGCGTAATGGGCAACTTGTGTCTAGTGAATTATGGCAGGCTATGAGTACTTCTAGCGTAATACTTGATGAGGATTTATCCTACGGTTATGGTATGTTTCTTGGTTCTATAGAGGGGCACTCTTCGATCGGTGATAATTGGTGGGGGCTAGGCTACAGCAATGCGCGTTTGTATCTCTTGGACCAGGATATCACTATCATCATCCTGACTAACTTCGGCGAATCAGATCCCGACCTCTACAACCGCTCCATAATACAGATACTATTCGTTGACGGTTAATTCGAACACCCGTATACATCAAGTGACCCAAAGATCGGACGCGCGATTTAGGAACAAATGTGTTAAAAGAAGAATATCTACCTGATGTACCGACTTTGGGTTGTTCTCCATCTGAGTTGCCACCAAGCGTTGACACGGATGGAGGACATTTTGTTACATTTGTGTTTTGATACTTTCGATCTATATGGCTGTAAAGCTACAGTGAAATACGGATTATTTGGTTATTTTGAGGAAATCCCTAAGGATGCGTCGATCTATTAGATTTTTCTTGATTAGGACTTTCGCTTGTGGTGGGGAAATAGACTATCATTGAAGGCATGGTTACGAAAAAAGAATACATCGAATATTTAATCAGCACACCTGTGA
>DAOTXB010000020.1:0-4986 GCA_034435575.1 Anaerolineae bacterium | reverse complement strand
CAGGATTTTCTGTTGCGTTCGTCCATCTTTAAGGAACTTAATCCAGTGATTTGTAAAGCTGTGTTGGGGACGACCTCTGCCTTACAGCTTCTGCGGACTATCGAAAAGAACAGTCTGTTTATCTCCCGTCTCGATCATCAACAGGGTTGGTATCGTTATCATGCCTTGTTCAAAGACTTTCTCATCAGTCGGTTCAAACAACGTGATGATTATGTGCCAACCCGATTAGCGGCGGGGCACTACTTTGCGGATAACGCACAATACGAAACTGCTGTTCAACATTATATTCAAGCAGGCGAAGAAGCACATGCCGCACAAATGCTGTGCAAATTCGCTGAGCTGTATTTGTTGCAGGGGCGCGTAGCAGAAATTCAAACCACTTTGAATGTCATTTCGCTGGAAACGCGCCAGAATTACCCGCGTTTACAATTGTACGAAGGGCGCATCCTCCGGCAAAATGGGCAATTCGGGTCTGCATTAGAGCGCTTAGAAACCCTGCTCGCGCAATCTATCGATGCCCCCTTGCGCTGTAGTGTGCTCGTAGAAATCGCCGCCATCCGTCATTCACAGGGGCAATATCAACAGGCATATACGGTTGTCGATCAAGCTACACAATTATCTGATGATGTGCCCGCGTCCGTCCACGTCCATGCGTTGATGCAAATGGCGCGGTGTGCGGGATTTGTCAATGGGATGGGCGAGGGACGCGCACTTGCCGAACACGCTTATGAGATTATGCAAGCGCAACCGGAACACTTCGTCGCTTACGAACGGGCACGCCTGTTGCAAATGCTCGGTCAAATTTGCTGGTGGCATGGTGATGCCCACATGGCAATTGAATATTGTCGGCGCGGGTTGGCATTTTTGGATGATACCCACACCCCACTACGGGCACGGTTGTTGATTACGTTATCCATTCCAATGCTGTATCAGAAGGATTATCAGACCGCGCTGGAATTAGCAGATACCGCGATTGAGATTTGTCAGGAATTACAACTACAAGAAACTTTACCCGCCGCTTATGCCACCCTCGGTAATGTGCTCACCCGTACCGGGCAATTGGATCGTGCTGAATCCGCCCTGCGTACCGCCATTAATCTGGCGGATATGATCGGTGGTGCGCGTTATTCACGGGTGATGGCGGCGGGGTATCTGGCACAGAACCTCGCGTTGCAGGGGCGTAATGATGAGGCGCGAACGCTGGCTGAACGTGCGCTTCTTCCTTATAAGGATCAACCCGTCGTCTATGATGTCTATGTTTGCCGGAGTGTGCTGGCAGATCTATTGCTCGATGCCAATCATCTGGACAATGCCAAGCAGATTTATCGCGGGTTGATCGACATTGGCGAGCACACCCAATATCGTATTCCGCTGGCGATGGCGTATTTCGGAATCGCCTATGTCTTGATGCAAGAAAACGCCACCGAACAAGCCTTGCAATATTCGCGGGAGTCACTCAAATTGTTGGAACCGGCGATGATGCATCAGCTTTATCTCGATCAACAGGAACGGGCGCTGGTTGTGTGTTCCGCGCTAGTACAAAAAATGCCAGAAAATAGCTTTGTGCAACACATTTATCATGTGCTATCGGAGACAGTGCCACAACCGGAACAAATCACCATCACCACCACCCGCACCGATCATCTGACAGTAGAAACTTTTGGCGGATTTCGTGTATTACGCAATGGCGACGAAATTGAGGCGAAAGCGTTTGCCTCCGCGAAAGCGCGTGATCTGCTGGCATACTTCGTCACGCTCAGGTCAAAATCAGCACCCTTAGACCGTGCGATTGACGCGCTCTGGCAGGATGGTTCCGGCACGAAAAGCGCATTTCACACCGCATTGTATCGTGTGCGCGGGGCGCTCCGATCCGATAATGCAAAAGAGAAATTTATCCTGTCAGAAGTCGGGGAATATCGCCTAGACACAGCGAAATTTGAGATTGATGCAGATCGTTTCGAAACGCTTCTAAAACGCGCCGATGTCGCCCCGGTTGAACAGGCGGGAGGCTTATTCGAGCAGGCGTTGACGCTCTATAAAGGCAGTTATCTGGACACCCTATATTATGAATGGTTGACGATTGAACGCCAACGCTTACAAAATGCCTACTTACGGGGAATTCAACACTATTGCACACTGTTAACGGCGGATGCCCAATACACTGTGGCGGCGCAATGGTGGCGAAAGGCGCTGGCACTAGACCCCTATAATGAAGCACTTCATGTCCATTATATGGAAACCCTGCATCAGGGCGGTCAGCATCAAACCGTTATCGCGCATTATCAACACCTGACCGCCCTGCTCAATGATGTGTTCGGGAGTGCGCCCATGCCCCAAACCGCAACCGCTTACGAACGCTTAACCCGCTAATCACCCGCAACCATCACCACCGCTTTCAATGCCTGCTCGAAAATGGTCAACGCGCTATCAACCTGTGCTCTGGTCGTAATCAGCGGAGGTATCCAGCGAATCACGTTGCCATAGGTGCCACAGGTGAGCAACAACAAACGATGATCGACACAATGTTTGGCGATGGCTTTAGTGATCGTCGGGTTGGGCTTGCCATCACGCGTAAACTCGGTGGCAACCATCATCCCGATACCACGCACATCACCGATAATCGGGAATTGTTGCTGTAGTTCCTGCAATTTCGAGGTCAGGTAAGCGCCGACGGTGTGGGCATTTTCGGCGAGGTGTTCTTCCTGGATTACCTTGACCGTCTCGGTAGCGGCGGCGAGTACAACCGCGTTTCCTCCGCCATAAGTGCCACCATGCGTGCCCGGTCGCCACTTGTTCATCAGCGCCTTGCGTGATCCAATGGCAGAAATCGGCATCCCACTGCCTAGCCCTTTCGCCATCACGATAACATCCGGTACAATTTCGGCATGTTCAAAAGCGAAGAATTTCCCCGTGCGCCCAAAGCCAGATTGCACCTCATCCATAATCAGCAAAATACCGTACTCATCACAAATTTGGCGTAATGCCTGTAAAAACCGAGCAGGCGCGGCAACATACCCCCCTTCACCAAGCACAGGTTCAATGATGATCGCGGCGGTGCTCTCCGGTTCGGACTGTGACTTGAAGAGTAAATCCAGTTGGCTTAAGCAAAAGTCGATGGTGGTGGCTTCATCCCAACCATAATAGTAGCTGTAGGGAAACGGCGCGACGAACACACCAGCAGGAAGCGGTTGATAATCATAGCGATACACCGTTTTGGCGGTGGTCATCGCCATTGTTTGCGCGGTACGCCCATGAAAGCTCCCCTGAAAAACGATAACGTTTCTGCGTCCGGTAGCATGACGGGCGAGTTTGGTCGCGCTTTCGACGGCTTCTGCCCCGCTATTCGAGAAAAAGAACGAATCAATAGCGTCCGGTGTCACCCCGTTGAGCGCCTCAGCAAGGTCAACCGCTGGCGGAGAGATCACAATATTCATCTGCCCGAAGATCAGCTTTTGCGCTTGTTCTTGAATCGCTTTGACAATGCGTGGATGACAATGCCCCGTGTTCGTCACGCCGATACCGGAGGTAAAGTCAATGTATTGATTACCCTGTGCATCGTAAAAATAGATACCCTCAGCATCTACCGGTTGCATTGTGGTGAGATGTGTCCATACAGAAGATAACATCGTCATATGTTGGTTTTCCATCATCAATAAATCCTCACTCATTTTGTACAGTATAGCAATCGATACTCACAAAATATTCGCAAAGTGCTATTTTGCCGAAAACAAGTGTAAGGTGCAGATTGAATCAAAAAGCAGTAGCGCCCCACGAGTATGCAAGACGCGTACTGCTTCTTTGTTTAACGTGCTACCGAAAATTTATTCCGGTGAGCTGATGTGTGAGACGATGATAAACCCCAGTGTAGACAGCGCGAGCAGATAAAAGCCGTTTTCGTACAGCCAGATATCCCACGATTGCAACATGCCCAAAATGCCGACCATCATGCCAACCGTCGTCATGCGCTCAAGGATGCGGATCATCGGCTGTTTTTTCATCACCTGACTGATAAACGTCCCCACACTACCGACTATCAACAGACCCACCCCGATGACATAAAGCCACTGAAAGCTCCATTGAAAAACGAATATCACCCCGGCGATCAGCGCCAGCGTCGACAGTTGTTCAACCCGTTCTGAGCTGACAACCGCCTCACGGGTTTCAATCTTCATAAGCGATGTCCACACGACGACCACCCGCCGCTGATGCTAAAATAGCATCACAGATCACCGCATTGCGATAGCCATCAACGAAGGTCGCTCCATAAGGATCAACCGCTGTGTCGTTGACAATCGCGCGGAAGAAGTGGTCAAATTCATGGATAAAGGTGTGTTCCCAACCGATGATGTGACCATGGGGCCACCAATTTTCCCAATAAGGATGATGCGCCTCGGTCACCAACACATTATGGAAACCCTGTGTGGTATCCGGTTCATCGTCTGCCCAGAACACGTTGAGTTCATTCAAACGTTCCATATTGAACTGAATACTGCCATGTTCACCGTTGATCTCAAACGTGTTGGCGTTTTTGCGCCCTTTAGCAAAGCGGGAGGCTTCTACTGTGCCCAGCGCACCGTTTTCAAATTCCATCGCGGCGACAAAGCCATCATCAACATCAGATTTGACCATACCGCCGGAACCATCGGGGCGTTCGTTGATCCACGTTTGAGCATACCCCATGACCGATTTCGGTTCGCCAACAAGGAAACGCGCAAGATCAATGATATGTGCGCCGAGGTCACCAAGCGCACCGCTCCCTGCGACATCCTTCTGGAAACGCCAGCTTGTGGGCATTGTTTTGTCCATGCCCCACTCTTGCAAATAACTTGCTCGCCAATGATAAATGCGCCCGAGTTTACCGCTTGCGATCAGCTTCTTCGCCTGTACAATCGCAGGGACAAACCGATAGTTAAACGCGACCATATGCTTGACACCCGCCTTCTCGACGGCATTGAGCATTGTCTTGGCCTCTTCTGCAGTCCGGGC
>DAOTXB010000019.1:0-7147 GCA_034435575.1 Anaerolineae bacterium | reverse complement strand
CCGGGTTGGACCCGCGCTGGCAAGAGGTTGAGGTTATTATCGCGTCTGATGTTGAAAACCGGACATTGGGTGATAAAGGTGCGGCGGCGATATTTGGTCCGCAAAAGGGTGCTTCGTCGGAGATGGTGACTGCGCTCGAAGCTGGGTTGACGCATTTTTTCACCGTGATTAACGAGCAAACGGGTGTTGATGTTCGTGATCTGGTTGGCGGTGGGGCGGCGGGAGCGCTTTCTGCCGGGTTGATTACTTTTCTGGGTGGCAAGCTAGAATCGGGTATTGATCTGTTACTGGATTATCATGATTTTAGCCGTTTGCTGGCGCATGCAGATGTGGTTGTGACTGGAGAGGGGCAGATGGACTCGCAGACGATTGATGGGAAAGGTCCGATTGGCGTGGCACGGTTAGCGCGTGACCGTGGGGTGCCTTCGGTTGCAGTTGTCGGCGGTGTCAATGTTGACGAGGTAATTTTACATGATGCAGGAGTCTCCGTGGTGATGCCAATTGTTAACAAGCCGATGACGTTGCATGAAGCGATTATTGACGCAGAGGCATTAATTGAAGCGACTGGGTTACGGGTTGGTTATTGGCTGAAGATATGGCAGGGACAATAAAAATGCCCGAGTAACATAGTACACAGGCATTTGCTGGTTAAGATCAACATTCTGCGGGAGGTATCTGCGTGAAGATTCAGGAGAAGCATCATAACACACACGATCAAACACGCACACACACTTGCACAGATACCCCCTGCAAAAGGCTGATCTTATTCGATTGTTAAAGATGTGACACGATCAGCTATTTTCCCGGTTTAGGGAGTTTTACCGCTACAATGGTGCCTTTGTTGGGTGAGGTATCGATCCGTAATTTGCCACCGTGAGCATCAACGAGGCGGTTGGCGAGATTCAACCCTAATCCCAATGGAATATCATCGCTATATACATCATTGATTTGTTCTTGAGTCATCCCTCTACCATTGTCCGTTACGCTAAACCATCCCCATTCGTCCGTCGCCCATTGGTTGAGCGTAATCTGGGTTTCGGGTTTGGCATGTTCTAGCGCATTGGCGATAATTTCTGCAAAGGCGTGTTGTAAGGCTTTGTAGTCCGCACAAATCATGGTGTGTGGGTGACTTTCGTCAATATGAATGTCTACCGTCGTGGGCGTTTTCAAGATGCCATGCGCGGTATTGATCGCCATCATCCAGATGCTCCGCAAGGGCAAACAATTAATTTGTGCTTCCGCATTACTCATGCTCAGCGTATTTGTTTTTAAACGCGTTAACCATGCGATTTGCTCGGTGAGCCGTTGCAGATGGATTTCATGATTCTCTAGCGCGTCAGTGATGTCGTGTAGTTCTGTTGTTGATAGATGCGTTAGATAATTTTGGATTGTTTCCGCGATGATTGTTGGGTCTATAGTTACATTATTCAGGTGTGCCGTCACCAATGTGTGAATATGATTGGCGAGTGATTGCATTTCTGCACTATGTTCTGGTGTATCATGAAGCCGATTATTTAACGCTTCAATGAGTTGATGTGTTGTGAAGGGCTTCGTAATGTAATCATCGGCACCAGCGTTCATCCCATGACGAATGGCGGCATGATCTGCCATAGCGGTGAGAAAGATAAACGGTGTGTCACCAAGACGCGCATCCTGGCGCATCTTCTCTAGCACACCGAAGCCGTCGAGATTGTCCATCATCACATCACAAATGACAATATCCGGTGAATGATTACGCGCGAGCGCAAGCCCGCGTTCACCATCACTAGCACCCTGCGCGTCAAATCCATTGATTTGCAGAATTTCAATGATATTTTCACGAATTGTCTGTTCATCTTCGATGACCAGTACACGTTTCATGGTGGCTAATTTCCTCAACATCTAATGACCTTAATTACTCTTAACAGTATAGTAAAAATTGAGAAAAAACAATTAAGGTTTAAATTTAATTTACAAAATTAATAAACCCTCACGTAAAGCGCCGTGTTTTATGGTGTTTTGTGCAAACGCTTACCGATGAGATTTTATGTCAATATGTTGAGGGGAAGCATTGATAACAACGTATCGAAATGAAAACAGACGATCAGGTGACCGTCTGCTGAGGCATTTACTATAGAGTTTTGAGCTATTTATTCGATAGCATCGACTGTGATTAAGGATGCTGAATTTTCCATACTTGAATAGAGAATGTTCATATTAGGGTGGGACGATGAAAAGCGTCGGACATCGCCGAGTGCATCTTCATAAAGATCGAGTAATTCACGATCATCACCCTTAAAACGGCGCAGGGTTTGCTGTGCACAGGCGCTACAGCCACGCATCGCACGATAGCTATCTGTTTCGCATGCCATACACCCGTTAAGGCGCATCATTGTGAGCATAAAAGCGAGGGTATCTTCATGGGTTTCTGGTAGTTTCATAATATGATCTACCAACTTTGCCCATTCTTCCCCGCGTAGATTGCGCAATGATGGGATGACATGATGTGGAAACAACAACGCATTCTCTGTATACATTCAGCCTTACCCCTTTAAGTGTTTTCTCAGGTTGTGACAAATAATGTCACTCTTTAAGGATAAGGGGGAAGTAACCGTGAATCAAGTAGTACTCAAGTCCTAGTTGTAAGGTTAAACGTCATTCTTATACATGCCATCTGGATTATCTGTGTGTGGATAATCGGCATTGGCGCGTTTCTTCGCTTCTTCATTCATCCAATCCGGTTGATCGCTAGCCGCGGTGACTTCACTCTCGAAGTGACTTTCATCAAGTTGATCAAAACCGTAGTTTTCCAATCCTTCTTGTATAACATCGGTGTCTGCATCTTCAGGTCCGATATTTTTGATGTAATCTGCGGTATCGTGCAAGGCGATCTCTTCTACATTGTCTTCATTTTTAGGGTCAGGTGTTATAAGTGGTTCGATATGTTTAACCATGATTTTCTTTCATTATCATATTCAGAATTATTTACAGTATACGTATTCTGGTTCTGTATGATGTTAGCCTTAACTTGGCAAAAGATGAAAATTATATGTATGTGGGCTTAATGCGTTGATTGTTGCGTACAACCGCGGTATCTATTACTATGACTCCACTGAAATGGTATTGAATGCTCAGGATTTAACTGCATGACAAATTTACATTGGACACATGGCATCCATCATGATGGCTCTGCAATGTTTGTTTCTAATCCACGCCCTGTGTTTGGCGAAACCGTGACGATTACGTTGCGAACCCCTGTTAAAGCGCCGATTTCTGCGATCTTTTTACGGACTGCGCCGGATGGTGAGCAACATCTTGAACCGATGACGATTACCCGTAAGGATGCTGTATGTTCGTATTGGGAAAGCCAACTGACGATGACGATGCCGTTGGTACATTATTTCTTCCGCATTGTGAGTGCTGAAGGGCTGTATTTCTATACAGGGCTGGGCGCACGTATGTATGAAAGCCCTGATTATGACAACTTTAAGCTGATCGCAGATTTTGATGGACCGGATTGGTTGGATGATGCCGTGTTCTATCAGATTTTTCCTGACCGCTTCCATAATGGTGACCCTGAGTTGACACCGAAGCCGGGGGCATGGTCTCGGCATGATAAAACGGTGACGAACCCTGAATGGGATCGTTTGCCTGTGCCGTATAGCGAAGCGGCGAATCTTGACTTTTATGGCGGAGATTTGCCCGGTATTCAGCAAAAGCTCGATTATCTGGCTGAATTGGGCGTGAATGCAATTTACTTGAATCCGGTGTTTCCGTCGCCGTCGAATCATCGCTATAACGCACGGGATTTTATGCAGATTGACCCGCATCTGGGAGGTGATGAGGCGTTCGTGGACTTGATGGACGCACTGCACGCGCGCAGGATGCACATGGTTCTGGATATTACCACCAATCATTCGGGTTCGACGCATGATTGGTTTGTAGCGGCGCAGGCGGACGCAAATGCTGAATCTGCCGAATATTATAGTTTCAATGAGCATCCGACTAATTATGAGGCGTGGTTGGGCGTGCCATCATTGCCGAAGCTGAATTATCGTAGTGAACGTTTACGTCAGATCATCTATGGTGCGCCGGATTCGGTGATGCAATACTGGCTCAGACCACCGTTTAACGTGGATGGCTGGCGATTGGATGTGGCGAACATGACCGCACGGCAAGGGCAAGATCAGTTAATTGACGCAGTGTATCGTGAGATGCGTGAAGCGATCAAGCAGAATAGCCCGCAAGCCTATATTTTCGGTGAAGATTTCTTCGATGGCACGCCGTATTTGCAGGGGGATATGCTGGACGGCACTATGAATTATAAGGGATTCAATATTCCGACCTGGCGCTGGCTGGGTGGCATTAAGGTAGAGCATGCGCGTCGTCCTGAACGGGGCGATCATCTGCCGTTGCCTTCGCAAGCATATGCGGCACAACTTGATCGCTTTCGGGCGGCGGTTCCCTGGGCGGTGGCGGTGCAACAGTTCAACCAATTGAGCAGTCATGATACCCCGCGCATTTTGTCGATCACGGATGGTGATGTGGCGCTGGCAAAGCTGGCAGTAGCGTTATTGATGACTTATGTTGGTGTGCCCTGTGTATATTATGGTGATGAAGTGGGGCTTGAGGGGCGATGGGACCCGGATAACCGCCGGACGATGCCATGGGATGAGGCAAACTGGGATGGTGATTTGCATCAATGGTACAAGCAATTGATTGCATTGCGTAAGACTTCCCCTGCATTACGGCATGGTGGCTTTCAATGGTTATTTGCCGGTGAGGATGTGGTCGCCTATCAACGACAATCTATCGAACAGCGCCTGATTGTTATCGGTTATCGTGGGGATGATATGGAAGATCCGGTGATTATTCCGGTACGGCATAGCGGTTTGGTGGATGGGGTTACGCTGAGAAATGTGTTTGTCTCATCGCAGACCGTGACGGTTGATGATGGGGATATTCGTATTGATCGTATGATGCATGGGCAAGCAATTATTCTGGAAGTGTCTGACGCGTAACATAAGCGATCCCTTCACGGCGTAAGTTGGAGCAAAATCATGAGCTTTTTAGACGCAGAACACAACAATAGTACCTATACACCGCGTGGATGCTTGCTGATGATGGGTGTGTTGTCGCTGGGTGTTTTGGGGTGTATTAGTGTGCTGTTGGTCTCAATCGACGTGTCCTGCCATAATGCGGCTCAGGTTGAACTGGTGGATTATCCGGGTTCCGAATTGGTGAGCGAGGAATGGTCATTGCTTCGCCCTTTCGGACTCGGTGAAACGACACGAATATTATATTCGGCAGATGAATCCCGCGAGGTACGAATCTGGTATCAGCAATATCGCACCCGTTTAAGTGCAGATGGGCAAATTGGCAGAAGCATCGCAAATTTACGCTTTCGGGTGGAAGATGCGTCGGGCGGTGAGGGATCAACGATTGTCTTGTATAGTGACTGTGCGCGCACGGCGTTTTAGGGCTTGATGTCTGAGTTTACAGTGAGTCTAATTCACTAAATATCACACCAACTCTTTGATGGATTCGGCGAGTTCGGGTGTGATGCCCTTCACAGCGGTGAGGTCTTCGATGCTAGCGCGACGAATGGCATCAATTGAATTTTCAAAGGCTTTGAGCAAGGCTTTACGCTTGGCGGGACCAACACCGGGGATGATTTCTAAACGGCTTGCCATACCAATTTTGTTACGGCGTTTGCGGTGGCTGGTGATGGCGAAGCGGTGTGCCTCATCGCGGATACGTTGCACAAGATAAAGGGCTTTACTCCGGCGCGGTAGGATGATTGGCTGTGGGTTGCCGGGCATGTAGATTTCCTCAAATTGTTTGGCGAGTGAGGCGACGGGGACTTTATCGGTCAGTCCGAATTCTTCGATAACTTCTATCGCAACATTCAATTGCCCTTTTCCACCATCAATTAAGACCAGATCTGGCAATAAACGCCATGTTTCGTCACGATCTTGCTTGCCCGGTGGCACGGGAGTTGGGTTTTCATTGGTGTTCACATAACGGGTGAAGCGTCGTGTGAGGGCTTCACGCATAGATTGGTAATCGTCCGATCCTTCATGATCGACGGTGCGAATATTAAAACGACGGTATTCGCTTTTGCGCGGTGCTCCCTGTACGAACATGACACGACTAGCGACGATAGCGGTTCCCTGTGTGGTGCTGATGTCATAGCATTCGATGCGATTCGGAACGCGGGGCAGGTTGAGTTCACGCTGTAGTTCTGCGATTGCGTCTTCTTGTGCAACGGTGTTGGCTTCGTACTGTACTTTGAACATTCGCATGGCTTCTTCTGCATTTTCCTGCGCCATTTTGATAAGATTTTTTTTGTTACCACGCTGGGGCACGGTAATTTGCACCTTACTACTGTTGCGCTTGTCACTCAGCCAACGTTCGATGATGCGGGCTTCTTCTACCTCGTTGGGCAAAATCAACTCGCGTGGAATTTGTTCGCTATTGGTTTCGCCGTAAAATTGGGTGATGAACTGGCTTATAACTTCAGCATCTGGCTCGTCCGTCGCGTTATCGAGCGAGCGAGAATCACTACCGATAAGTTTACCGTTGCGGATAAATAGAATTTGCACGACAGCAGACCCATTTTCTCTGGCAACGGCGATAACATCATGATCGGTCATTTTCGGGCTGACAGCGCGGTGACGCTGGGTGATGTATTCAATCGCTTGAAGTTGATCGCGGATGATGGCGGCTTGTTCAAAATTGAGTGCTTCTGACGCAGTTTGCATCTCTTTTTTGAGGCGGGCGACGACCTTCTCTGATTTTCCACTGAGCACATCAATGAGTTCGGCGATCATTGCACGATATTCCTCACGGTTGACCTCGCCGATACACGGTGCATTGCATAAGCCAATATCCCAGAACAAGCAGGCGCGTTCGTCCTTGCCATCAATGTCGCGGTCACAGGTCAGATAGGGGAAGGCTTTGCGGAGTACACGGAGGGTATTTTGTACCGCCCACATTGCGGCATAAGGACCGAAGTAACGACTGCCATCCTTCGCAATCCGGCGGGTGGTTTCCACCTTCGGGAAGTCATCGCCCCAAGAAATACGGATATAGGGATAGCGTTTATCGTCCTTGAGCAAGATGTTATAGCGTGGTTTGTGCTTTTTGATGAGCGTTTCTTCGAGGA
>DAOTXB010000018.1:0-3412 GCA_034435575.1 Anaerolineae bacterium | reverse complement strand
ATAATTACCAACCAGATCGCTCAACTGCGCTAGATTCAGGATGGCATTTAAACCATTCGTTCCCATAATTTCTTCCATCGCTTCGATGGTAATACGGGCGAACTTATTAGGATAGTAAAATCCGCTTTTTTCAGGTGGCATTGTGCCTGATCCTCCAATCGGTGAGTATTATGATCAACCGTGGCTTGTGATTGACAAACCAGCCAGATGTTGCTGTATAGTATCGCGCCAACATCATCCTGTGGTTTTTTGTCGGTTAACAATCAACCACTTGTAGACGATTTTAATACTCTGTGAAGTATAGCATAAAAGTTTGTACTGTGCCCGTTGAGATCTTGATTTTTATCTTAACGCTTTCGGACACATATAACCCCATCTACGATAGCATAACTCTGCTATCCCAACAAATTAAGGCTGTGCAGTATTTTCTAACAGGTCGTCTATCCAGACATCACAATTAGCGGGTCATGCGAATCTTGATGTTGTGGGATACGCCCTTGCATACTCCAAGGACCCGTCCATGTAATCTCAAGGTTAACAAGTCGCCCACGCCAATCGCCCTCTGCTTCAAAGAAGACCAGCTTATTTTGTGGTGTGCGCCCGCGCCACTTACCCTTATGCTTAGACTCAACCAGCACTTCCAGCGTTTCGCCCAGATACTTACTATTAATTTCCGCGACAACTTGTGCCTGAAGATCATCCAGCATTTGATGACGACGCTTCTTCTCATCTTCAGGCACATCATCTTCCATACGACGGTCACTGACCGTGTTCGGGCGTGGACTGTAACGGGCAAGATGTGCCTTATCCAATTTGAGGTCTGCAAGCAAATTATAAGTATCCATAAATTGCTCATCTGTCTCTCCACAGAAACCGACAATAATATCGGTATTGATGGCAACATTCGGGATACGCTCACGGATGCGTTCCACCAAAGCGCGATATTGAGCATTGGTGTATCCGCGTTTCATCGTCTCCAGCACATGGTCATTACCCGCTTGCACAGGCACTTCGATGTGTGGCATGACACGGGGTAATTCTGCAACTGTATCCAGTAATTTGTCGTCCATCCAATTGGGATGACTTGTCAGGAAGCGAATGCGGGCTAATCCGGTTTCTTCGGCGACCTCATGGACAATCCGTAACAAATCTGCCAGATCAGGTCCATCGGGGATGTCTTTGCCATAACGATCAACAATCTGACCGAGCAAAGTAACTTCCCGTACCCCCTGTTCCGCCAAGCTACGCACATGCGCGACAATCTCGCCCACACTACGGCTACGCTCCACACCGCGACGGAATGGGATGATGCAGAAGCTACAAGCATGTGAGCATCCATACACCACCGGCACATGGGCACTAATGAGGTTTCCCTGCTCCTGCAAGGGCAAAATTAAATCACCATCCTGCAACGCATCACGACGGTTACGCTCATCGTTCTCTACGCGCATCAACTCTGCTTCGTCCATACGGTCTTTAAGGAAATCGACCATTGGTGCTGGCTCTGAGGGGGGTAAGAAGACATCAACAAATGGTAACTTCTTACGCAAATACAGCGGATCACGTACACCCACCATACAACCCATCACACCGATGACCTTATCGGGGTTCTTTTCTTTCAGAGCGCGGAGCAAATGCAACCGATTCATCGCCTTGTCTTCTGCACTCTGGCGCACAACACAAGTATTGACGACAAAAATATCCGCATCGTCTTCGTGTGATGCGGCATGATGTCCTAAACGTTCTAATTCTGATGCCAGATGTTGCGAATCCGCAGTATTCATCTGACAGCCAAATGTCCAAATATGATAGTTCATTGATTAATCGATTATTAAGATTATGCAGATGAGAATTATTGTAGCGGATGGGATATGCCCCGTCAATCCGTGCGAACGACTAACGCAAAGAAAAACTCACCGTACATGCGATGGTGAGTTCATTTGATCTGCTTAAATTTAGTGTAAATTTAATGAGTCTGAGCAAAAGCGGCGTGATCCGTAGATTGCAAATGGACATTATCAAACCGCCCACCGTTGGTGCAATGGTCACACACTAATTTCAAGACAAGCTCATTAGCACCAGTTTGTAGAATTGTGCTGATGTCTGCCGTAAAACTATGCCGTCCTTTTGCAATGCCCACATTATATCCATTGAAGAATACAGTCACTTTATCGGGAACTTTATCTATCTTGAGCAACGTCTCACTGCTCATAACCTGCGCGTCAACAACAAGCGTGCGACGAAACCAATCTGCCCCAAAGTGGACTGACGCAGTAATCATCCAGTCCGATAATTTCGGTAGCGGAATCCAGGGTAATGCATTTAAATCAACGTTATTGAAGGAGGCGCGTGCGTTGTCAGTGAAGAAGTAGCTCCAGCCATCATTAAGCGTGATCGAATTAACCTTTTGCATGGTGTTACTCACTTACGATATATGATGAAACACAGTACTACTGTAATACACAAATTGTGTAATACTACGAAACTTTGTCGAAAAAATTATGAAGTTCCGTAAATTACACGAGAAAAATGGATTTGTAAATGGTTTTATTTACGTCTTTCATTTCTATGACATTAGAATATTTCGTCTCAGCTCGCAATATGCCAAAAGTCCTGATTACATTAATCTAACTCATGGTTATTCTATTACATTCATCATATCCGATATATCCGAACCATATACCTATGAAGAGAAATCTATTACAATTTACATAACGGTGCAATTGAGCATCACATTTCGTGGCATAGATAAAGCGGTACTTCTCTGCGCCGTGTTCAGCAATTTCCAGTAGAGGACTATCCATGAGCCGAAAAAAGAAAACAAAGGCACTACTGATTATTGTCTTAAGCATAGCACTCCTGACCGTCATCGTTTTGGCTTTTTCGCCTGATGCACGCTCTAGTGTACCCACTACCATGACGGAGTTTGTCGCCAGTGTCTTCGTAACACATAACTACTACGGGGAGGAACTCTCTACAAGCGAATTACAGCAGATGAGTGAAAATCAACAAGCGTTGCATTGCGTTCAAGTGCCAACGCAAACAAGTCGCATTCTCCGTATCGCAAACAAATTTGAGTGTTTTGATTCCCGTGCAGAGGCAAATGCCTTCACGCCATAAGCGCAAAAATTACGCATCGTCCTTCAATATTAGCGTAGTTTGCACAGCATTTTCATCGAAAATAGCCCCGTACCCACCCTCATCATCGAACGATAGATCAACACCTGGTCTTAACAATACAAAGTGAGCCTGTGAGAGGTAAGTTGTGATGGGCTAATTTATGAAATATCGTATTGCCCCTCATACATCCACAGATTTTTAGTCTGTTGCCTAAGTATTTAATCCCCCGTTGGCTTGGGTTGTTGTGTTCGCCTCTATTGATCGTTGATTACCTGCTATTTATAAGTCTTTA
>DAOTXB010000017.1:0-1501 GCA_034435575.1 Anaerolineae bacterium | reverse complement strand
CGAAGACGTGTGCAAAGGCATCACTAAAGAAGACGACGTTGTTTATAGCGGGCTTGTCCTCAACATGAAAGGACTGGAACGCGCTCACAATGCCGGACTGACACACGTTGATATGTCCGTATCTGCAAGCGATAGTCATGGGCGCAAAAATGCCAATCGCGGTTTAGAAGAAGCACGCGCTGGCTTTCGGGAGATGGTCGCTAAAGCGCAATCACTCGGTATGTTCGTGCGCGGTGGCATTCAATGTGCCTTTGGATATTACGAACCCGATGTCACACCCGATATTGTGCTAGATATTGCGCAGGAATATGTCGAACTCGGCGTAGAGTCAATTGCGCTAGCGGATAGCACAGGCATGGGCAATCCGGCACAAATTAAAAGCATGCTAACCGCACTCGATGAGGTACGGGATGAGTTACCTGTCGTCTTGCATTTGCATGATACACGCGGGATGGGATTGGCGAATGTGGTCGCGGCAGTAGAAGCCGGATGCACACGCTTCGATACAGCATTCGGTGGCATGGGCGGATGCAATTTCATCCCCGAAGCACTCGGCAATATCGCCACCGAAGACACCATAAACATGCTCCATGCGATGGGCTACGAAACAGGTGTTGATATAACAAAAGTCGCGGCAGTCTCGCGTCGCTTACAGCACACCATCGGGCAAGCCCTACCTGGCAAATTGTATTCACTACTAGAAAGCCCTGCCTCATGAGCCAAACTACAGCCGAAAAAATTATCTCGCGCAAAGCGGGCAAGACTGTTCATGCTGGCGACCTCTCCATAGTAGATGTTGATGGCGCAATGGCAACCGATGCGACTGCCCCATTTGCGATTCAGGCATTTCAGGAGATGGGTGGTAAGCAACTCTGGGATGCTGAAAAAGTCTCACTGATTTTAGACCATGCCACCCCTGCCCCCAACGAGCGTATCAGCAATTTGCATACCATGATGCGCGATTTTGCCAAAGACATGGGCTGTCATTTTTATGATGTGGGTGAAGGTATCTGCCATCAACTGATGGTCGAAAACGAGCATGTGCGTCCAGGTGATATTTTCATGGGCGCGGATAGCCACACCCCAACCTATGGCGCACTCAACGCCTTCTCAGCTGGGGTCGGGAGTACCGATTTAGCCGCCGTCTTGTTCACGGGCAAAATCTGGCTCAAGACACCAGAAAGTATGCGCATTGAACTGGTTGGCGAATTACCCAAAGGCATCACAGCGAAAGATTTGATTTTGCACTTGGTCGGCAAGGTCGGGATGGCTGGTGCAACCTATATGTCAATCGAATACACAGGCGAGGCAATCCGTGATTTCACGCTGGCGAGCCGCATGGTACTCGCAAACATGGCGGCAGAGATGGGCGCGAAAGCCGGACTGGTTGACCCCACAGGCTTATCGCTCTGGTACGATGACTGGCAACCCACGTTCTCTGACCCCGACGCAACCTACGCTGTGCAACACACTGTAGACGTATCACAACTTAAGCCACAAA
>DAOTXB010000016.1:0-3199 GCA_034435575.1 Anaerolineae bacterium | reverse complement strand
ATTGATCGCCAATACATCTGAAATAGCGCATGCCAACCCTGAACAGTCAGGATATGACAGGTCATTCCCGCCACCAATGGAGATGACACGTTTGCCATCTGTCACCAATTTCTGAACAATATCACGGTGCACCGCGTGGGTTTCCTCTAGCGTAGATTGAATGTGCGTATTACCCATATCGAAGAGAATTGCGTCAGCATTTTCCGGTGTCACCAGGCGATATAATGCCTGCCGGACAGCATCCGGTGCTTGTGCCGCTCCGACCCGTCCTTGATTGCGTCGCACCCCTTCATCCTGTGGACAACCGATAATCACCACCTGCGCGGACTCGTAATCTGCGAAGCGCGTACGGACAACCTCGCCCAGGCGCACATCATTCGGATCATCACGCTTGTAAAGCAGTGTCTCTGAAATTGGGGTCAAATAATCAAAAATAGTCATGGATTAACGCTTTTCAAAATAAGAAAATCTATAATATACATATAGGATCGATGCGAGAAAAACAATCCTATGATGGCTCTAGAACGATGTATGAAATTGGGCTTGAAAATGATAATCATCTGCACGGTACATCGCCTGATACCACGCCACCGGCACAATCTCATCGTCTTGCTTGGTGTATGACAAACGATCTACCTGAAAGATAGATACCGCCTCTTTGACTTTAAACAGATCGAATTTATCGGCTGGCAATGTGCCGATCTCAATGGTGTGTGACATGCGTATCAGTGGAATCTGACAGGTTTCGACGAGTATGTGATGCAATGAGTGCTGTCTCAATAAATCCACATGCAGATCAGGACACACAGATTTTGCAAAGTAGCGTTCTTCATAAATCATGGGCACACCGGAAGCCAGTCGTAATTGCACAACATGGAACACATCGCTACCCGCTTCAAGGTTAAGTTGTGAGGCGATTGTTTCATCAGCAACAACCGTTTCAAACACCAGTGTTTCGGTTGATGGCTGTTGATTTTTTGCTAGTATATAGGCATCAAATTCCACCAGAGAAAAGCTCGTTAAGGTCGGCTTTGTTCCGTTAATGAACGTCCCACGTCCCTGTTCTTTGCGGACTAGCCCCATCCGTTGCAATTCAGCAATCGCCTTGCGTACCGTGCCACGACTCATCCCATATTCCACGGCAAGCTCATCCTCGTTGGGCAATCGTTGCTCCGGCAGAAGTTCATGTCGACGGATCGCCTCTTTGATAATGTCAATCAATTGGGCATATTTTGGCAGTGATGGGTGCATAACAACCTGCAAATTCATATATACGTCTATATGAATATTAGGCGATAGATAGTGATTTGTCAACAACAGTTGATGGCTTTAGGCAAAATCCTGCCGGTGATCAATAGTGAACCTGAAAACGATGATCTTATGTCATTTGTGTTGCACGTTACTAGAATCTAGTGTCATCAATTGATTGCAAAAAACATGATAATCTTGTTAAGGTTATTCTGTTATGTCATCATGATAAATATGCAAAGTCAGATTTTGCCCAAGTTTATGCGTGAGGATTGACCAGATAAAACGGTTAATATGTTTGATATTTGTGCCTATTCATATTGACCCATTACCCAAAACTTTATGGTTATTTTACAGCTAAAGGATACTACCCAATGAAAATTACAGATATAGAATGCCACATTCTTGTAGCGCCAGAATTACGGCAAGATGCCACGTCTTCTTCACAGGACAACATCGTGGTTATCATACACACAGATGAAGGTATATCCGGGATCGGCGAGACAGATACGGGTCCATGGCTGGTCAAGGCGGCGATTGAAGCTCCCGGTAGCCATAGCATGGCGATGGGGATGAAGGATTTACTTATCGGCGAAGACCCATTTGAAACCAGCGCCATATGGGAGAAGCTCTATACCTTTACTGCGATGAGTGGTCGTCGTGGTGCGGTAATTTGTGCAATGGGTGCAATTGATATGGCGTTGTGGGACATAAAAGGTAAAGCACTCGGCATGCCATGTTACAAATTATTAGGCGGCGCACATAAAGATCATATTGTGCCCTATGCGTCCTTACAACCTCATGGCGACACGGTGAAAGAATATCGTGATTCGATTGTTGATTGGGCACATAAAGCAAAAGCATATGGCTTTACCGCCGGAAAAATGGAATGTACGTTAGATGGTCCCTACCGTCACTTAGGCTTAAAAGGTAGTGACGAACAAATGACCGAGATTGTTGAAGCCTGTAGAGACGCTGTCGGACCCGATTTCACCATGATGGTTGATGTGCAATATCGCTGGTACGATGCGGCTGAGTGTTTACGCACTGTACGCAACTGGGATCATCTCGATATTTTCTTCTTGGAAACCCCTCTGCAAATTGATAATCTTGACGGCTACGCAACTTTATCAAGGGAAGCACCCATGCGGATTGCCTGTGGCGAATGGCAAAATACACGCTTTGAATTCATCGACTTAATGGATCGCGGTGGTATTCAGGTCGCGCAACCGGATATAGGGCGTGTGGGTGGATTGACGGAAGCCATGCGTGTTTGTCATATGGCGCAAGATCGAGGACGGTTGATCGTGCCTCATTGTTGGAAGACCGGTATCGGGATAGCCGCATCAGCGCATATGGCATTCGCGGTGCCCAATTGCCCGTTTATTGAGTTCTTGCCAGCCGAGTTATGTGACTCACCATTACGTCGTGAATTGGTCAATGACCCGCTTGTGATGAAAGACGGCAAGATCACACTGCCTGAGCGCCCGGGTTTAGGCATCGAACTCAACTTGGATGCACTAGAACGCTATAGGGTTGATGACTAAGACAGTCAGATTTTTATGAAACATCCCTAGATAGTGCAAATACAATAATAAGATTTGAACAGTGTGACTTAGATGCTATGTAGTCAACTCTCATAGCGATCACCCGTATTCAGCTTATAGAACTGGCAGAAATTGAACAATTCTCACCTATTCAGTATACGGAGTGATAATTTCAAAATATTGTATAGAAGAATATAAGATGGGCACAAAGCATACAAGAGCATCAGTACAAACTATACTCAATTCAAGCCGTGACTTTCGCGGACTTGATCTAAGCCGACTTGATTTATCCGACATGGATTTTTCTGGGTGTGATATGCGTCACACGGTGCTACGAGAAACAAATTTATGTCGATGTGATTTCACAAGAACAGATCTGTGTCATGCAATGATGGACAACGCTA
>DAOTXB010000015.1:0-5815 GCA_034435575.1 Anaerolineae bacterium | reverse complement strand
CGGTGAGGTTACGGCGGGCGGGGCAGGGAATAACAATTCGGTCATAAGCCCACTGCTGGCTGACCACGCGAATACCGCCGCCTGTTGCCCATTTGCCCCATCTACAACTAATAAGCGATCTGCATCAGTGGGGTGAAATTGTCGACTCCAACAACAATCATCAAAGCCAATTTGTCGTGTCTGCCAGTTTGTGTTTTCTGGTATCTCGGTATACACAGTGGGCATGGGCGGATTAGTCGGTGGGCGTAATCTTGAGGGTAGGGGCCACACGGAACTGTAGTCATTTAATCGGCGACCACCAAACGCGACATCTGGTTGATCGTCCAGCGACATCCAACGGCGTGCGTTGAATAAGTCCATCTGAAACAGGGGATAACCGAAAGCGGCGGTGCTGGCGAGACTGTGCCAATTCGCGTCGATATAATCAATCGGATTGTAGGTGACACGAAAATCTGCCGAACGAATCTCCAGATGAAGGTGTGGGCGAGAGACGCAACTTCTATCAGGATCACCAGAGTAGCCGATGATGTCGCCCTGTTGTACGGTTTGTCCTTGTACAACAGGTGCAGTATCCAACAAGTGACCGTAAAGTGAGGTCAAACCAAGTGCAGGATGTCGCAAGATCAAATTATGGGGTGCAGAGCCAAAGCTGAGGTTATCTACAAAGGCAACTTCACCATCTGCTACAGCGACTAAAGGCGTGCCACAGGGCATAGCAAGATCAATGCCGAAGTGTAACCCTTGCCCGGCACTATACCACGCTTCGCCAAAATTATATGCGCCAGTGGTATTGCCATACGCCTGTCCAAACAGCCATGATGATGCACCCGGTGCAATGGCAACAGGTAAAATCATCGGGCGGTTGCTGTTCTGTGCATGTATTGCTGATGGGGTTACCGTTACCATCATAAAAAATACGAAAAAGATACCAATAAATCGTGTGTTCATAGAAATTATCACTTAATCATCTGATTCTCAGTTGATGATTTTACCGCACACGGTATCATCGTGGAAACAGGCGTTTAGGCTACGCTTGCTCAAATGGTCAATTATTTACGGAGCAATATCCGACATATGGTTAAACTAGGGATTCTTGGAGGTGGGCAACTCGCCCAGATGACCGCGCAGGCGGCGATTTCATTAGGCGTGGATATTGTAATTTTTGAGCGCAAGCCGGATAGCCCTGCGTCACGTTTGACGCATTTTAATGTGGTCGGCGAATGGGATGACCGAGAAGCGCTCAACACGTTTATTGAAATGTGCGATGTCATCACGCTGGAAAATGAATTTGTAGATGCGAGTGTGCTCAAGCAAATTGAGGAAGCAAATGTGCCGATGTATCCATCTTCTGCGACACTGGCGAAAGTACAGGATAAGTTGATTCAAAAGCGGACGATGCGCGAAGCACGTATCCCTGTACCAGATTTTGTGGGTGTAGCTTCACCGGATGATGTTCTTAAAGCCGGAGAAAAATTTGGCTATCCGATGGTAATGAAGGCACGGCGCGATGGGTACGACGGTTATGGCAATTATACGATTAACGCTGTGGATGAGATCGCGACTGCGTGGACGCAACTCGGTGGTGATGACGGACGTGAATTGTTGGTGGAGAAATTTGTCCCGTTTGAGCGGGAACTCGCGGTGATGGTATTGCGGGGGCGTGATGGAGAAATTCGCACCTATCCGGTAGTAGAAACCATTCAGAAAGATCATATCTGTCATGTAGTACGGGCACCTGCGCCTGTGCCGTCGGATAGTGTCGAGATCACTAAGCAGATTGCAACCAGGGCGGTGACTGCAATTGATGGCGTAGGCGTGTTCGGTGTTGAGTTGTTTAAGCTCATGGATGGGACGATTATGTATAATGAAATTGCTCCGCGTCCGCATAATTCCGGGCATTATACGATTGAAGCATGTGTAACCTCCCAATTTGAAAATCATATTCATGCCATATTGGGGTGGGCACTGGGCGCTACATCTCTGGTGACACAATCTGCTGTGATGGTGAACTTATTGGGCGAACGGCGGGGCGAAACAGATATGACGGGTATTCGCCATGCGTTGCGTGTATCCGGCGCGCATGTTCATATTTATGGCAAACGTGATGTGCGTCCGGGACGAAAAATGGGGCACATTACTGTCACAGGTGAATCGCTCGAAACATTAGAACAGCGGGCACATGAAGCCGCTGAATTGGTGACCTTATAGGCGATATGATCGGCTTGGAGAGCATTTTATGGTAAACAAGTCCCTTATCGGGATCATTATGGGTAGTGATAGCGACTTGCCGACCATGCAAGCGGCGATTGATGTGTGTGAAGTATTTGCCGTTGCATATGAAGTTCGCGTAATTTCAGCGCATCGCACACCGGATGACATGGCAACCTATGGCAAAACGGCGCATGAGCATGGTATTCGCGTGATTATTGCTGGTGCGGGTGGGGCGGCACATTTGCCCGGTATGGTGGCGGCATACACACCCTTACCTGTAATTGGTGTGCCGGTGCAAAGTAAATCGTTGAGTGGTCTGGATTCGTTGTTGTCGATTGTCCAGATGCCGGGTGGTGTGCCTGTCGCGACGGTAGCGATTGGACAGGCGAAGAATGCTGGCTTACTCGCTGTGCAGATTCTTGGTACTGGTGACCCTGATTTGCAAGAGAAAATGATCCTTTATAAAGAAAATATGGCGGATCAAAGTCGTGCGAAAAATGATAATTTGGGTTAATGTCGGTAGATAAACTATTCTTTACGCGTCGTCGAGCCAATCAAGGTCTTCTGCGGGTGCGCTGTTTTTCAAAAATGCCAGAAGCGCGGTGATGGCAACCGCTTTGGTGACGGTGTGGATCATACGATACGTAGAGAACTTGCCGTTCATCTTCAGTTTGATCATGTCACCATCCATATCATGATCGAGTAAATGTTTGGTGGGTTTTTCGAGGTCTTCCGGTACGAAGTTGACCCGCACACGGTTGTCTAAGCCACCACTGACGATCATACTTGCCCGACCACGCGCATCAAGCGCCACCATTGTGTGTGTATCATTATTCAATTCATCGATGAGTTCTTCAATGAGTTCAGGGGTTGCGTCATTCGTTGCGTATTTTTTGCCTTCGGCATCCCAGATTAAGCGCATGGGGTTTACCCTCTTTTTCCAAACAAACTAAAACGTGTCCACACGGCGAAATTCGATCCAATAATGATCTGCGAATAAGGCTAACTTTCGCCATTTTCCAACAGTCGCTTCGGTCTGCAATAATCGCTTCAACAATCGTGGTCGCTTTTCGATCACACCGAAGACATCGCTAGGCGGTAACACAAGTCCAATGGGTCGTACATATACTCGTTCAAAGAAAGGCGAAAAGTCCTGTGTCAAACGCCGAATAGTCGGATAGACAATGTTAATCGATTCTATCATAGTTTCTGCTGTAGATTCGGGCTGAAACATTGACGTTTTTCTTAGTCGTCGGGTTGCAGTGCTAAAATTACCGTGTAATCCGTGCCATAAGACCTCCCAGATACAATACGGTGCCATCACACCAAAGCCAACGATACCGCCAATTTGAATGCGTTCCGCTAGCCATTTGGCGAGTGATTGCCAATCATCCAGACAGTTCAGCACACCGAAGTTTGCGAATGCGCCCGTAAATTGTGCAGAGCCGTTGATTGCAGTCTGTTGGTTGAGCTTACGCAGATCCAGTTGAGAGAGGGTGATATGTGGATGATTGCCAATTTTTTCGCGAGCAATGTCAATCATTCCCATGCTGGCATCGGTTGCTGTGATGTTAACCCCTTGTTCTGCAAGAAATAGCGCATCTTGCCCTGTGCCACAACCCATTTCCAATACATTGTCGTCTGCCTCAAAGTGGTGTAATAAACGTTGGTGGACTTCACCGCGTAAATAACGCCCGATTTGTGTGTTGGTAAACACATCATCATAGGTTGGGGCAAGCGGGTCAAAGGCAGTTTTCATGGGCAATGTTGTTGGCTATTCGCTGGTCAGTGTGATGGGGTAAGCATAAAAAGCATCACCGTAATTCGGGTCTTGCCGGAACATTGTCAACGCTTTAAACACCGAACAGGCGGATAATCCAATGAGTAATAAAGTTAGAATAAATATTATTCTCATCCGTGCTGTGCCTTTTCCGATTAATTTGATATCTCTATAGGAGACGTTAACGGATGGACTAAAGTTCCTTCAGTCTCGCGCTCCTTTTGTGTGAGTGTCATGCCGAGACGACCAAGTTTGATATTGGTCCACATTTTGAGCTGACGGAACAAGGAAACACCGCCATTCTTGCGGGCACGGTTGAGCGCAACCTCGTTGACCATCCAACGGGTGGCGAAGTTGTAGAAGCGCTTAGAATATCGTCCGGCAACAGTCAGGTCACGATCTGCGTTTTGCTCCCATGTGCCATCGCGCAACACACGCGCTTCGACTTCAGCATAATAGGGTGTGCCCTTAATGGGATAGGCGACGGTGGTGAGGAAAATATCTGGATTGCAAATTTTGAGATGATCAACGGTATCTTCAAGGTCTTGTATAGTTTCGCCATCATAGCCGAGCATGATAAACATACCCGTTTCGATCCCGTATTGTTGGAGCAGGTGTGTTTTCTCCTGCACATCCTTGACGTTGACCTTGCGTTTCATAGCATCAAGAATGCGCTGACTCCCACTTTCTGACCCATTCCATAAACGGTAACAGCCCATGTCGGCTAAGGTTTTGACGACCTTTTCGTTCAGGCGGTCTGCACGACTGATACATTCAAATGGAATTTTGACCCCGCGTGTTTTGAGCGCGTCCGCATATTGGAAAAACCAGCGATGTTTGACGGTAAACACATCATCAGCATACCAGATCAAATCGGGATTGTAGCGTTCTTTGATCCATAATACTTCTTCAGCGGCATCTTCAGGTGTGCGCCTGCGGTGCGTATTACCGAAGACGCTATGACTGCACCATGTACAGGTATACGGGCATCCTCGCGCTTGAATGACTGAAACAGAACTTTGTCCATGATTTTCTTTCCAGACACGCATATAGGCTTCGATGTCAATCGCTTCGCGGTCTGGCCAGGGGTGTGCGCTCAGGTCTTGAATCTGTGTGCGTGGGAAGGTTTCTACCGTTTTACTGTCTTCATCAAGATATGCGATTCCGTTGATCGTGCCGAGGTTATGCAATCCTTTTTGCGCGATGTGTGGCAATAATTCCTCAAGCGTGAGTTCACCTTCGCCCTTGACCACAATATCCGCGCCATTGGTCAGGTAATCATTCGCATAATAGGCGGGGTCAGGACCACCGAGAATGACCGTTGCTCCGTGTTGTTTACAGAATTTGGTCATATGGAGCACGTTGCGTTTGGTCATCATGTTGGTGTAAATGCCGACGACAGACTGGCATTCGCGTTCTATATAGGATTTGAATGCGCTCATCGATTCAAATGTGCTATCAAACACATTAACCGCAAAGCCTTTGCTTTTGAGATATGATGAAATATAGAGGATGCCTAAGGGCGGGTATGGGCGCATGACCTGCATCTCATGCGGGTCGTCATACAGAAAATAACCATGTGTCAACAGAATGTCCATTACAATAAAACTCTCAATGTTATTTACAGGTTTATGTGACTTGGTTTGTCGAACTTAAGAGGCGACTCCCTCGATTGTATGCTGAAAGAAAGTTCGATGCTATTTTTCTCATATCACATCAACTTTTACTGCAATGTCACATTACTGACTTGCTCTGTACTTTTGACCGTTTTTGTCGGGCGTTCGGCAAGTTGATTCAAGCGCCATTCATAAATCGGGAGTGTTA
>DAOTXB010000014.1:0-2866 GCA_034435575.1 Anaerolineae bacterium | reverse complement strand
ATATCTGGAATACGTGCCCCACCCCCATCACCCAGATTTACGATAGGATAACCGAGTTTAGTGGCTTTCTTTATACCCTCGAATTGCTTACTATAGCCAACACGTCCACCCGCACCCGCCATGACCGTCGCATCATCCGCACACACGAACACTGTCCTACAATCAATCTCTCCATAGCCCGTGATTTTGCCATCAGCAGGAGTTTTACCCTGCGCTTCCTGTAAATCGCTATGTGCCAGCAGACCAAGCTCGTCGAAACTATTTTCGTCCAAAACATGCGCGATACGTTCTCGTGCGGTCAAGCCACCGCGTTCATGTTGGCGAGCAATTCTCTTTTCGCCACCCATAGCTCGGGCGTGCTGTTTTCTATGTTCAAGATCATCAAGATATGGCTTATGACCCTTGTGCTCATTTCCCATAAAAACTTACCATAAAAACCCCATTATTTACTCTCGCGAAAGCGGATTTCACCTTTGTTCTCGTCGTACTTACCATGTCCATGCTTCGCGTAAAAAGCACTAATACGCGCAAGATCAGCCTCAATATCACCTGTAACATCCATGACCAGACCACCACCCCCACGCTTACGTTTATAATCCAGATACCCCAATACAATTGGTATATCTGCACCCAACGCCACATGGTAAAAACCGGATTTCCAGTGATCCGTTTTACGCCGTGTGCCCTCCGGCGTAATAACAAGTGTAACCCGTTGACGAGATTGCACGATCTCAATCGCTTTCTGTACCGCATTTTCTGAACGCCCACGCGTGATCGGTATACCGCCAATCCAACGTACCAACCCACCAATTAGAAACCAATCAAACACCTCAGTTTTTACAAGCGTCGATGGTTTTCGTCGGAAGTAAAACGCCATCGCGATCATTTGGACATAATCCCAATTGGTCGTGTGTGGCACAGCTATCAGAATATATTTATCAATATCGGGCAGATCACCATCTACACGCCAGCCAGAAGCATACCACAGTGCCAGTACTGGAATTCTAAAAATTTCAACAAGAAGATTCGTAATTAAGTTTCGCATCATCGTCATAAAGGTTTTAAAATATTGGTTAAATAGCACGGCTACTCATAAATATAGTACCGTTTGATGACCACAAATTACAAAGAAAAAGGTAAAAAATGTCGTTCTTAAGCACTTATTTGATCGGTTTTGGGATCATCCTAATGCTGATGGTGATGGTTTGGCTGGTCAGTTTAGTCCTCAAAGATTCTAGTATTATCGATATTTTCTGGGGAGCAGGATTCGTTGCGGCTGTTGGCACGTATAACGCTATCGGCGAAGGAAGTGCCCAACGTCAAACGCTCATCACGATTCTAGTTGCGATATGGGGGTTACGCTTATCATTGTATCTAGCATATCGAAACCTGCCTAAAGGGGAAGATTACCGTTATCAAAAATGGCGCGAACAACACGGGGATTCTTATTGGTGGATAAGCTTTTTCCGAGTAAATTTGTTGCAGGGCATCATTATGTGGATTGTTTCTGCCCCGTTGCTTGCGGCGCAGTATTATGCAGAACCTGCTTCGCTCACGATTTTAGATGCCATCGGCGTGTTATTCTGGGTAATCGGAATCAGCTTTGAAGCCATTGGTGATTGGCAACTTATGACGTTTAAACGCAATCCAGCCAACAAAGGTAAAGTGATGAATCAGGGATTGTGGCGTTATACGCGCCATCCGAATTATTTTGGCGATGCTATGGTGTGGTGGGGATTCTTCTTCATCGCACTTGCTACTTCTGATGGTGCGTTTACAATTTTCTCACCAATTATTATGACATTTTTGTTGATGCGCGTATCTGGTGTGGCAATGCTGGAGCGTAATCTGAAAAAGACCAAGCCAGAATATGAAGACTATATCGAGCGCACATCAGCATTTTTCCCGATGCCACCTAAACAAGACACTGGCAAAAATGCTGAATAATCTAAGATTGTATCGCTTCACTCTTTGTTGCAGGGATGCGCTCAACTGTGCCATTTGATGCACGTAACACAATTTGATCGCCCGTCTGAATTACGCGTGCCACACCATTCACGTTGGTCACGGCGGGCAATCCAATCTCGCGGAGAATAATTGACCCATGAGAAAGATCCCCACCTGTTTCAACAATAACACCGGCAACCTTCGCGAAGGTCGATATCCAACCCGCATCAATCGAACGCGCTATTAGAATAGTATCTTCCGCTACAAAACTCTCCGGTAAGGTCATTTCTGGTTCATCGAGTACCCATGCGCGACCACGAACCTCACCTTTAGTTAACCCAATACCAGAGAATCGCGTTTGTGATTCATCACCAGTATAGCCATCTCGGAATTGTTCCAAATCGTCATAACGATAGATAAGATCAGGCAGATCGTAGGCTTTAAGCGAATCAATCTCCGCTTCTCGCGCTACCCAGAATACAGAATCGGGCATCCACCCCTGCTCCATGTGCCGTACTTCATCCACATCTAGCGTCCAAAAATCATCAGGTGAACGCAACGCACCAGAAACAACGTAGTCATCAATTATCGGAAGCATTTGACGACGGATATTATCAAATGCTTTCATGGAACGATACCGTTGCAATTCTCTTGCTTTCATCGTCCGGCTAGCGTGCCACCATACTGGCAATGTTAACCATTCTCGCCATGATCGGGTTCTTTCGCCATTACGCTGTGGAAATGGCGATGCCAAAATCCCGATAATCGGTGATGGGTCTTCATGATAGCGTGGACGGGCAACATCACTCTCATAAATACCACGATGCCCGTGCTTTTGCATATACGCATCCCACAAAACCCTGAATTCAGGATCATCTGGAATATGTCCTTGTTCAACATCAGCACGTAAATCTGCGCG
>DAOTXB010000013.1:0-5394 GCA_034435575.1 Anaerolineae bacterium | reverse complement strand
CGTCCGCTATCCGGCGCGGTGGATTTAAACACCAATAATGCCAGCGCCGCGAGGATCGCCGCCATTTGTAAATCCAACGGCACCACATCTTCGATAACGCTCAACAGCGCCACGCCCAACGCCACAAAGGTCACGACATAGGTTTCAATATTGCGACCGGCGAGCACGTCACCGGTCACACGTTTTAACAATCTAAGCATCGCATTGTTCCCACTTTTTACGGGTGCAAATTAGCAACGTTGGCACAGCTTTAGGGCAGTAGCAAAGCGCCACGATCACCCGTCGGGTTATATTGTGCGAAGTGTGCGTTGAATGAGTCACATAAGGGACCATCGGTTGCCGCATATAGGAAACTGATGTTGTCTTCGTTGAAGGTGAATGTGCCATAACCATAGCACGGTTCCGGCGTGACAGACTGCGTGGTAAACCCGCTTAACGGTGTTCGCGTGACACAGTGCAAGAAGTTATCAACCACGCGTGATTGATTAACGACAGCGAGCATACCGGCTGTCGGTATCGTCGGTTCGGTCACACTGACGCGTTGCACATAGATTTGTGCATCTGCCGCGCCCACATCTTGATAACAATCGATCATCGTATCGGCACGTTCTGCCAGGACGGCAAGCACCGGATTACCGGTTGCCAGCGCCGCACCACCAACTGTCGTGGTCAGCGCATCCACGATGCTATCGGCACTACTGATATTATACCCATCTATCTGTGGTAAGAAGCTCTGTGCCGCTTCTGCATCTTCAGAGGTGTCATCGGTGCTAGTATCCAAACTACAGGCACTCAGCATCACGATACCGCACAACACCAGAACGAAAAGCCGTGTCATTTTAAACATAAGGCATCCTTTCAATGTCAAACAAATCCAAAGTTTTCAGTCGTCAGTTTTCAGGCTTGATTCTATGATGGCAATTTTATGCCCGAAATACGCGTTTACTGGCAATTGTAAACAACCACCCGATAACGCATTAGAAAAATTGAGTCATTGAGGCGATCATCCACCGGGCGGAGGACCACCACCATCACCCGGAGGACCGCCACCAGAATCGTCCCCACCCCCGGAATCGTCTCCACCGTCAGGCGGGCTATCAACAGGCGGTGCATCTACCGGTGGTGGAACGTCCCCACCCCCATCACTCGGCGGTGGTGTATCGGTAGGTGGCAAGAAGGGTGTTGCCGTCGGTTGTGGAATGGGCGTGTTGGATGGCAACGGCGTTAGGGTCGGTGCGGTGGTGGATGTCGGGATAATCACCTGTGTTGGCACAGCGGTTGGTTGAATTACAGGTGGCTGAAATTGCGGCGGTGTGAACTGCAAGGGTGGCAGGGTTGGGAATGGTGTCGAGGTTGAGCGCAAGGTTGGTGTCGCCGTCAACGCCCCCTGTCCGAGCGGTGTATTGGTCGGCGGGATGATGTCCTCAGTCACATTAATGTTGTCTTGTGCGTCCGCGTCGGGCGCGGTGCCCCACAGCCAAAAGCCAATCAAGTAAAAGGGCAACGTACCAATAATAATCATAAACAACACCGAACGCACCATTGTGCGGCGGCGATCCAGTGATTCTGATGTGTCGTAAGGACTACCCATTGCTTATCTCACCATGTAAAAAATGCTAATCAGGGTCTGTTCCACTATAGCACAAACTTGGGGTTGGTGCGCCAGAAAATGATAAAGTTCATGCTACGCTTGGGCACCGTTCAGTCAACTGCGCCAGCAAACTATATGCCCACCTATGATGACAACAAGCGCGGCATAATCTTGTCCATGAGCAAGGCGGTATCTTCAATCGATTGGAAATCGTCCGCGTAAGAAAGCACGTTCAGTTGGGGATCAAAGCTCCAGAAACCCGCTTCGTCATAAAGATAGCGAATGTATGTGTAGCAGATGCCCAGCACAATACGAGAAAACACACCAAATGGCATATACGGGAAGAAGACAATCATCCCGCGTTCGTGGAGGTAGAGCACAATTCCAAGTTCTGCATCAGGATAATGCAATTCAACATCTACGCCAGGTCCGGGGACGGGTTTTAAACTCGGGTCCAGGCGTAAGAGCGCGCGGGCGAGTGCTTTTGGTTTGAGCTTGCGGACGGGCCAAAATTTTTCCGGTTGGTCGTCGCTCTGTCCATATTGGAATAACCAGTCCAACATCGCGGGAGTCAAATGACCCGTTTTGGGCACATATAGGTGAATTTCATAGATCATGTCTGATTAGCTCCATCAGCTTTTTTCTCACGGATGGATTGCAAAAGTAAGCGGATATTTTCCACCTCATCCAGATGTACACGCAACCAAGTGCTTTCATCGCGCCGTTTGAGGTGCAACGCACCCTCCTTGACCGTGAAACCGCCGTATTCATCCCAATAAAGATCATCACCATTGGCGCGTAAACCGTCCGCCGTCAGCGAGAGCACATTCCCAAAGTGGGCGACACCGTCGGCTTCAATACGTGCCTCCACAATCGGGCGTAGTGTGTTCGTCACACCAATTTCCAGACGTTCGCTCAGATCATCGATTTTATTGTAGAGGTTATCCAGCACAATAATTTCATCGTACTGTGTTTTAAGTGTGACATTAAAAATCGTCCGGCGAATTAAGCCTCCGAAATAGGCGCGACGTTCTGCACGCTGGCGAATGGTGCGGACATCGGCAAATTGAATAAAGGCGGTAGTCGACCCTTGTCGATAGGAAAAACCGCGTTCAAACAAGATCACCTCACGGTTCCACCAATGCGCCATGTACCAGCCCACCCCCAGCGTTGTGATGCTGATGATGGCAACCGTAATCGCCGAAGCAAGGTCTTCTTCCACTTGCCACAACGCGACAGTGGTCACGAACCACACCACAGCCAGCACCCCGCCACCAATGATTAATAGGCGCAAGCGATTACTTGGATAGAGGTCAATAAATTTTCCCAGTATGGGATCGTCTTCAATAATCATGTCCCCATTATAGTGTGAATTAGGATTTTAGGGATGTAGAACTCCATACTTTATGCCGAAAGAGTTTGTAATGTCATTCCGTAATTCAAACCAAATTCAAATTATTTCGGAATAATTCATGAAATTTCATGGTGTAAAATGTTACTTAGTGGAATAATACACTCATAAGCTATCGGCAACTGTGTATAAGTGTTAGGCAAAATTTGATGAACAAGCATATTCTAGTCGTGGAAGATAATGCATCGACCCGTGAACTTTTCTTGGATATTCTGCAAGCCTTTAAGTTCAAAACGACGGTTTTACGCACCGGTCAAGAGGTCATTGATTACTTCGATGAAGAAACCAACGAGCGCCCAAATGTGCTGTTATTGGACATCAACCTGCCGGAGAAGAACGGCGTTTACGTCTTGCAATACTTGCGCGGTAAGCTGAAGCTGAACGATTTGAAAATTCTCGTCATCACCGCCAACCACATCGCCGGACAAATGCCAGAGATGAACCTTGCAGATATTGTGATGACCAAGCCCTTCTTACCGAATATGCTCAAAGAGAAGATTGATGCTCTGCTGACAGAACAAACCGACGCACAATCAGCAGATTCTGTTGAAGACACGGTCAACAAAGAAGAAACCAACGAAGTGACGGCAGAAGCAAAAGCTGAAGACACAGTGAAAACAGAGATACCCTCCGCCAAAGATGCTGATGTTACCATGGAAGCGTCTATAGTGCGCCTAGCACCGGATGACAACACCTTAGATGACGACGAAACAGAAGCGGTCATCCCCTCCACATCATCGAATGTAGACCGCATCACCGAAGACGACGATAGTGAAACAGTCGAAATGCCAGCAATGACGGGGAAAACCCTGCGCGAGGACATCAAGGAAAGCCGGACAATTTAGGCTGTCCCATATTTAGCGATCAAATTCAACACATCTCATTTCTGGGATGTGTTTTTGTTTGGCACGTCATCGCTACCCCTCAATAGATTAATTTGATATGATTGCAGTAGAAGTTACGCAGTTGACAGTTTTTAGTTTTCAGTTAGTCACCAACAAATCGTTCAGTTCTTGGCTTATCGTTGCTTTTTTTACTAATAGCTAACGGCTAATAACTAATACCTTGTCGTCAAGATGTGGTAATAAGTCCCTGTTGGCTGATTAAATTGTGCAAGTGCGTAAGTCCTATACAGACAGATCATTGAAAGCGACGAAATAGGATTTTATGAGACAGAAAAGCGCCACATTCTATATTTTTCATGGCGATGACACCCTGAGTATCGACGAAGCGGTTGGCAAATTGCGTGGACAGATGGGGGACGATAGCAACGCTGACCTGAATATCAGCGAATTTGATGGGCAGAGTGCCAGCGTGCCGGAGATCATCAACGCCGTATCGTCGTATCCATTTCTCGCGGATAAGCGGATGGCGATTGTACGCGGATTAATTACCCATATCACGCGCAAGGGTGCGGGTAAAATCGGCAAGGATGCGCTCAAACGGCTAACAGAAAGCCTGCCCACATTGCCCGATTATGCCCGATTGATTTTGATCGAACACAAGCCCCTGCCAGATAGCAACGCGGCGCTGAAAGTCGCGCAGAGCGATGACCACGGTTATGTCAAAAAATTTACCACACCCAAAGACATCACACGCTGGATCAAACAACGTGCAAAAGAGGCGTATGATGTGGAGATCGAACCGCGTGCGATGGTCGCATTATCTGCGGTGACGGGCAATGATTTGCGGGTGGCGGATAACGAATTGTTGAAGCTATCGTGCTTCGTAGAATCCGGACAAGCGATCACCGAGGAAGATGTCGCGGCGCTCACACCGTATGTGCCGGAAGCGAACATCTTCAAAATGGTGGAAGCTATCGCCGATGGGCGCGGACAATTAGCACTGAACCTGCTCCACAAATTGATGGCGGATAAAGATCAGAATCCCTTCGGCTTATTCGCCATGATTACGCGCCAATTTCGTCTGTTGTTGCTGGCAAAAGAACATCTGAGCAGTGGCGGACATCCCGGCGGAATCGCTAGTGCAATCGGTGTGCGTCCGTTTGTTGCACAAAATCTCGCCCGACAAACACGCGGATTCGATGTCGACGAACTGGAGCGCATCTTCCGCATGTTACAGGATTACGATGCAAAGATGAAAATTGGGCGCATCAAACCCGATCTCGCGCTTGATCTCTTTATCGCTAGCGTGGCGGGATAGGTACTATTACGCGAAAAAATCAGCTACAATTATTGATGTTTCCAGCATGGTTGAGTTAAACGTTTCGCCCGTTTTGTAATCCTTACGATGATATTCACCCGTAATCAAAAAACAAATTTCAACAAATTGACCGTTTGGATCAACCATCCAGTATTCGGAGATACCCGCTTTTTCATACAAGCGGAATTTGTCGATTTTGTCATGTGCGCGTGTGGATGGCGATAGTACC
>DAOTXB010000012.1:0-4151 GCA_034435575.1 Anaerolineae bacterium | reverse complement strand
TCGCCATCAGGGTCAATCAACGCCGCCACCGGGTCAAGTGGACTGCCATCTTCGGCGATCACGCGTATCTGCACCCGTTGTCCTTCGCGTCCCTGAAATGGGTAAAAGTTGTATTCACCCACCGCCACATCATCCTGCGCGGAAAGCACAAACGCCACCGCCGGAATTGGGGTCGCAGTCGGCGCACGGTTAACATACCGCCAGATAAGCGTGTATCCGCCAACGGTTTCCCCACGAGAAGCACTCACGCGTAACATATAAATGCTCGTTTCGGTGATGCTGATGCGGTTAAGGAGCGCGTTCAAACCGCCTCCGCTGTTGTCATCAATCGCAATGATTGTGTCGGGATTATCCACCGGCACCAGTTCCAAAATTGGGTCAATGACGCTCCCCTGTGATGTGCTGACCGCGGCGGACAAAATATCGCCTGCACCCATAGCGATGTACCACACATCACGTGTACCACGCAGGGCAATGTTCCCTTCGCTGACCGCATCCGCGCCGATGGGTCCCTGAATGTTGTTCTGCCATGTGTTGCCACTGCCATACCCGATCACGAATGCGCCTGCGCTCTCATCCTCACCGGAAACGAAAACTTGATAAGTGCCATCAAACCCCGCTTGAATATTATTCAGGATTATGGCGTTATTGTTATCGGGCGAGATGGATGCGGTACTCGCCGCGATCACCTGTCCTTCGGGGTCGATGACTTCCACCCGTGGGCGAATGGGTGAATCGTCCGTCGGCACCACCGCAATGGTCAAAATTTCGCCTTCGCTCGCCACGAACGGGAAAATTGCTAGATCACCGCCCGCTTCTAACTCATCCAATACAGGGACATGACTTTCCAGCCGATTGTTACGCACGGCGGGTTCAGGGGTCGGGTTGACCAGTGAAAATGTCGGGGTCAGCGTGGGCGTGGGCGCGGTGGTCGGTGTGATGGGTGCGGGCACGTCGTAGACCAGCAACCGCACAGCATAGGCACCATCTAACCCGTCGCTCTGTGCGCGAATGCTATAAATTCCATCTTCAGGGAGCAGAATATTGCGTAAAATCGCGCCCACTTCGCCATTGCTATCATCATCAAATGCCATTGCGTTACCGTTTGGGTCATATAGCGTCAACGCGGGGTCAACCTCGCCGGAAACACGATTGAGTTCGACCTGTACATAATCGCCCATAGTTGCCGTAAAGGTATAAATATGACTCGGATCATCCGCGCTTAGTTCACCACCGAGTGTTTCCTCGTCATCAATTTGTGCGATAAATGATCCTAAACCAGTGAAGGGTGGTGTCGGGGTGGGGACACCTACAATTTCCGGCACGGCGGTCACAAGGGCGGTGGGGTTAGGGCGGTCTGTATAGCTCAAGCCAAGTTGATATGCCCCCGCTTGGTCACCCTGCACATCCACACGGAAGATTCCACCTGTGTTCAACATCGCTTCGACGGAATCGCCCTGCGCCAATTGCAGATTATTGGGATCAAATAATGTCAAGGTCATCGTCACCGTTTCCGATAATGCCCGCACACGCACACTATCTCCCGGTTGGGCGATGAATCGCCATGAATCGCCTAGAGTATCAGCGGGAATTTCTCCGTTTACCGGCTCCCAGAAATTAAGGATCGGATTATCGCCCGTCGTTTGTGTGCTGAGGGGCATCTCCGCTACGGAAGCGCTTTGTTCTGCTGTGGGTGTACCGTCATCATTGAGGGTGATTCGTGTAGGCAATCCTGCGCTGGAATCACCGCCATTGCCACCACATGCGCTCAAGATGATACAGATGATGCCCACAACTACCCAATTGCGTCCCGTCATGCTTGTGTCCTATTTACAGTTTGCTATTTGCTCAAAACAGCGTTCATTATACCCGAAATCTTATGAACTGTTGCTGGCATCCTTTTGATGATCGGCAGGTGTTGAAAGACAGCACAATAATGGGTAGCCTAAAGGCTATTGTTTATTAAGGTATGAGATCACTATGACAAAACAACCGCCGGAAAATGCCTTTCATCCCAAAACGCGCGCCGGGTGGCGACAATGGTTACAGGAGAACCATGCGCGTGATGAAGGTGTATGGTTTATCCGTTACAAAAAATCTGCGAATAAGCCCTATGTTGATGTTGAAGACGCGATTGAAGAAGCCATTTGCTTCGGGTGGATTGACAGTCTGCCAAGAAAATTGGACGGTGAACGCACCATGCTTTACTTCGCACCGCGAAAACCAAAGAGTAACTGGTCAGCGCTGAATAAGACACGGGTCGAAAAAATGATCGCCGCTGGCTTAATGGCTCCGGCAGGGCTGGCTAAGGTTCAACAGGCGAAGGAAAGCGGTGCATGGACGGCGTTGGATGCAGTAGAAGCGTTGGAAATTCCCCCTGATCTTAACGATGCCTTTAACGCATATCCTGACTCAAAAGAAAACTTTGAGGCGTTCCCGCCATCGGTTCGGCGTGGCATTCTGGAATGGATTCTGAACGCGAAACGCGCCACCACAAGGCAGAAACGAATCGACGAAACCGCACGTTTAGCCGCAGACAACCTCCGCGCTAATCAGTGGCGTTCATAGCATCATAAGTGGGTGATAGCGGACGAAAAGTGATTATTGCCCGGTTTTGTTCAAACGGCGTGCTTTGATTTTGCGTGCATATTGCCCGAGTAGATGCCCATGCACAGGGATAGATAACCCCGCGCCTGCAATCCAACCGAGACAGGGCACAATATAAATTAGCCCGAAAATGATATTTATTGCGATACTCGCCAATATCCAGCCGAAGGTGACCGTGCCCATATCGCGCGCGGTATCTAGCAAAGTGCTGACCTTGTAGAATTCGCCTGCTTGTCCTGAACGCGCATAATGCACCACGCCAACCGCCAGCATTGTCCATGTAACGGCAGTATAGATAATGACGAAGGGCAATAAACAACACACTAAGATCAACGTGAAGAAGCCCGTCGCGATCTCATCGGTAAATAAACTCGGGATCAACCAGAAACAAGAGGTCAGCACAATCGCGGGTAAGTTATACGCCACCATTGCGGTGAGTACGGGCACACCTTTCGACAGTGTTTGTCCATAATCGCCCCATTTGGGTAGAGGATTAGCCGTGTTGTCACGGACATTGGCGACCAGTTCAACGGTATAGCCGAGTAAAATCGCCAGAGGTACCAGCCCCAAAAAGAAGAACGGCATCAGCAGCGCGGTAGCAAAGGTTAGCACCATCACAATGATGATTTTGCCCACCCAGTCTTGATCATCAAAAATATAGGTAAATGCGTGTCCTAATTTCACAATATTTCCCCATCCTGTACCCTGCGAGAAAGCCCTTACGGTGCTATGATTAGCGGTGCATCATGATGCTATGTACTATACCCTAAGACACACGAATTGTACGCTGTGTTCCATCTTAATTCTGATGATTGTTATGGCACAGTTGTTTAATGCCAAATTGCTACAGGAAGTCGCTTTAGTATGCAAGAACGCGCACGAAGTTTTTCCAGATCACTCATTGCTCTGTTCATCGCAGGGTTGATTGGATTTGGTCTTGGGCGTGCTACCGTGCCCGGTGATGGGATTGTGGTGCAATCCATACAGGTGATGTCCACCGCTACATTGTCGGCTGATCCGACTGACCCGGCACAACCGGGGCTTGCCCTGCCACCCGGTACTGCGACACTCGTTGTGCTTAACGTAGCTTCTGGCGCATCGAATGACCTATTGCCAACACCAACCCTAAATTTTGACGGCACGATTGCCACCTATACCGTGCAGGTGGGGGATAGTGCCTTCCGTATTGCAGAGCGCTACGGTATCACGCTACAAACTTTGATCGATGTGAATGGTCTGGTCGACGCGAGCCGGTTGATTGTGGGGCAAGAATTGGTGATTCCGATTCCTGCTGGTGTAACCCCTTTGCCTTTTGCGACTGCCACGCCGATTATGTCTACACCACAACCGGAACAATCAAATGATGACACAACTGCAAATGTCGCCGTCGCACAGCAGAGCACACCGACTTCGCTGGCATTAGACGCACCGGAAAACTTTACGGTGAACGGGTTGCCACACGGCGCGATTATCCTGATGAATGACGCGGTACGCCAGAATATACGTGAAATTTATACGCGCGGTCTGGGTTTGGGACGTAATCC
>DAOTXB010000011.1:0-4122 GCA_034435575.1 Anaerolineae bacterium | reverse complement strand
GCTGATCGTCGGTTTGACCATGATCTTTGTCATCAACTAAGGCACAAACCTGTAAAACAATCACATATAAGCAAAAGAACGGGGTATTGCGGATTGCCTCGTTTTGATTTCATCAAGCGAACAAGTATCAGCTAACACAATAAGCTACATAGCCATAAACAGAAAAACCCTGCATGATGCAGGGTTTTCCAAATGAGTACTGAAATGACGAGAAATTAATTGTTGCGGATCGCCGAGAGAATATTGGAATAAATATTCCCCATAGCAGGACCCAGAATGACAAGCAATGCTACAACGGTAACTGCAACGAGAATGAGAATGAGCGCATACTCGACCAAACCCTGACCGGTTTCTAAGGAGGTCGTATCGTCCTCAGTTTCCGGGACACTCAAAATAAGGTGATAGGTATGACTCAACATAGTAAGGATGGTTTGAATAATCATGAATGACCTCCTTGGTTGATGCCATCTTTACGGTTTATTGGCTTGGCGCATCGCCTATTTAGGGTAATAGATGAAGTTATACTTGCATTTAAAACGATAAGACAAGCACACAAAACCATGTTATCTTAACTTTCACTTTATCATGTTATACATACGATGTGCAAGCAAAAGTCTCAATAATCTATGAAAATTATTGCATGAAAACTGTCATAATTTCGTAAAGAAATGTTAATTGGCATCATTTTGCAAAAGCTGTGTCATATGTCGTTACTGAGATTACCGTGTGGTATACTTTTACCGTATACCTATTTTGATACTCTAAAATGACTTATGCAAAGGGTGATTGCTGATGGTCACCTTAACCCATCCAAATGATAAAGAAGCCCCAACAGTAGTTAAGGGGATGCGACCCGTAAACCTTAGAACAGATCTTGCCCAACTGGCAGATCTAATTGAGATTGCCTTTGCGGATAGTATGGATAGCGGTGGTCGTGCCGCTTTGCGCGAGATGCGCTATCTAAGTCGATCAGGTCCCACATTACCATTGCTCTCCCGCCTCAATGATTCGGTTTTACACATTAATTTGGGTTATGTATGGATTGAGGATGAGCGCTTAATTGGTAATGTCTCCGTTGTTCCCACCAATATGCCCGGTGATTTTGGGAAGCAATGGATTATCGCTAATGTCGGCGTACACCCAGATTTTCAGGGACGGGGCATCGCCCGTAAATTGATGATCGCGAGTATGGAAATGATTCGTCAGCGCAATGGGCATGCCGCAATCCTAACAGTTGACATCAATAATCAGGTAGCCCGCCACCTTTACCGCAAATTGGGCTTCGTTGAACAACGTGCCTGGACATACTGGCGACGTAGTGGTTATTCCAGCGTACCCAAACCCTCATTTTCAGGTGAAGTGCATATCGCACGACGACGACGTAATGAATGGCAGGCGGAATACGAACTGGCAAAGCAAATTCGTCCACAGGAAAAAGGCGGGCTCGGGTGGTTACGCCCTTTGCACGAAAGCCAATTCAAGCAGTCATTTTTTAGCATACTTTCCAATTGGCTGAACCTGCGCTCCACTGAACGTCTCGTGATTCGTAATGAGCATGATATTGTGGCGGCATCATTATGGATAGAAAATAATATCGCCGGACGAACAAACCTCACGTTGATGTGTGACCCGAACTATGCGGGAGCTTATGATGATGCACTCATTCATAATGCTGTACGCAGGTATGGACGAAGCACACTCAACATCGAACACCCTACCGACGCGCTTAAAAATTCACAGGTATTGGACAAATATCGTTTCACCCGTCAACAAACACAGATTCACATGCGCTGGGATGCACGCTGAACCCCAACATGTAATAGATAACTGCGCTCAACATTACAGTTATTTCGTCTTTATAATACATATAGGTTATTTTCAGTTTGTAAATTTTTCTGTGGTCATAGTTTCTATCTACTTTTCAAAAGACATAGTCTACTTTCCTCAACTTTAAATCAACTATCAGCTATAATCTCCCTAAAAAATAGTTAGTTATTTTCTATTTTTCTGTTATGCATACGCAGTCAAATCACGGAAATCAGCTGGTTAACCGCCAAACTAATATATTAGTTAACACTTGGATGTAGATTAGATTAATAAAACTAGATTCATGATAGAGAAAGCTTTATAATAGTATTAGTTAGTCTCGTAATCTCCTGTTATGTTCTCCTCGTCTACCCTGAGATTAACTGCAATCAGTAAAATGCCGACCAATTGTATACGTGTGATAGTTAACCGATGGGAGAGTTAATGTGGCTAGTTATGCCAGTACCAAATTGCTTACCTTGTCCGATATACGGGTAATCGACTCAGAAACAATCAATCCGCATACCCCGCAGGCACAGGTCAAAGCACAGGCGATCTGTGGAAAACTCGGAATCAAACTCGAGATTTTTGATGGCTACACTACCATGTCGCCCTATTTGTTCCCCACTGCCAGCGAGAAACGACTGGTCCCGCTCATCGTCATCATGAATTTGCTCTACTATATTGACGAAGTTTATGATCGCCATGCCCGCGAAGTCATCAACCCAACAGAAGACATCGCATTACGGCGTATCTTCGATAATTGCATTCCCATCTTACTAGAGGGGAAAATGCCAGAAGACGACCATATTTTGTATCCGGCTGTGTATCAAATTTATGAATTGGTCACACCGTTAGTAAACGCAAACTGGATGCAACGTTTCGTTATGTCTTTGTTACAACATCTTAAGTCTACGACATATACACTAGATGATATACTGAAAACAAAGGGTGGTGACCCGATTGAGCAGTATATCAAACTGAGAGAATTAGACGGTGGTATGCGACCAACAATGAACATGGCAGAGATGGGTCTCGGGATTTATTTACCGGATGAAATCAAGATGCACCCGTATATTCAAGCGATTGAATTAGCCACTGCCAGCATTGGTGGATTAATGAACGATCTGTTCTCTTATGAAAATGAAGTCTTGGTCTTGAATTCACGCTTTAACCTTGTTGCGCTATTTCAAGATTACCGTGATATGACCTTCGAAGAAGCTGTTCACGAAACAGTGAAAGTCGTTAACGGTTACACTTCAGACTTCCTGCGGTTGGAGCAAAACATACCGGATTTTGAGGATGAACACACCTACCGGATGGTAAGCGCCTATGTGAATGCTTTACGGCATCAGGTGAACGCAACCTGGCACTGGCAAATGTCAACCAATCGCTATCGCTCAACAAAGTCACCATTTCCTGAACTTCGACAAATAATGTAATTACAACAGTGACTACAGGAGCAAGTAATGTCTCAGGATAAAACATGGTTCTACAAATCGTTCTGGCTAGAAGAAAATGAAATCGTCTTTATTGAAATGATCGGCGACTTCGACAACGACGCTATCATCGAAATGAACACCCACGTCCGGGATAAATATCTTGCTCCTGCATCACACAAAATCCATTGTGTGATGGATGCAACTGGCTTGTCTAGTTATCCAAATAATCTGAAAGTGCTCCATAAGGCAACCGAAGTTTCCGTCCGGCACCCAAATATGGGATGGGTCATCCTTGTCGGATTTGATAATCCTATCTTACGGTTCATCGGCGGAGCCATTGGTCAAATTCTCAATGTAAACTTCCGACAGGTGAAATCGTTGGAAGAAGCACGAAAGACACTCGAACACATTACAGGTAAATCACCTGCAAAGACATAAATAGTTTCCATCACCTTTACGGTGTCATCATAAGTACGGCTTTTTATCTTTTGCCGTGCTTTTGTGTTGCGCTTTCTCGGTTGCATCTTCCCATAAACATAGGTATGATCTCCTTTGAAAATAATTTAAAAAGAGGAGAAAATCATGGTAATGAGCGAAGTCCAGCCACTTCCGCGTGAGGAAGTCCCGATTGAAGAAAAATGGAATGCAGAAAGTGTATTCGCAGATAGGGATGCGTGGGGAAAAGCGCTAGACGACATCAAAACACGGTTACCAGACCTCAGCGCTTACAAAGGCAAATTAGCAGATAGTGCTTCTACTCTAGCAGATTTTATCGACAAGCTAGAAGATGCCCAGCGTCAGATGATGAAGGTCTTCTTCTATGCCGGTATGGAATCCCAATGCAACGCCAATGACACCGAAGCCAACGAAATGG
>DAOTXB010000010.1:0-10018 GCA_034435575.1 Anaerolineae bacterium | reverse complement strand
CAAGGTTATGCTGTTAAGACAGATACTGTAACCATCGCTTTTGAGATTAACACCGTTTTGTCTTGCGTGTGTGCATAAACTTCACTTTCGACCACCGAAAGAGCGTTGCCGGGCTTAAGAATAGTGGATTTGCACGTGAGTTTGTCGCCTTTGCCTGCACGTAAGAAGTTGATTTTGAATTCTGCTGTAAGCACGATTTGATCTGATGCGATCACTGTTGCCGCCGCCGCCGCGCCCGTATAATCGGCGAGTGTGCCCTGTACGCCCCCGTGAATAAAGCCATTATGTTGTAAATGTTTGCTGTAAACGGGCATTTCGCTTTCGCATCGTCCGGGTTCGATGATTGTTGGGACAATGGCAAGATCAACGACAAAAGGGGCGTTGGCGAACGCCCACCGAATAATGTCTTTGTAAGCGGGGTTTTGAATTTTCATGCCGTTGCTCCGTGATTATTCCAAACGGATGCGTGGATTAAGCAAACCATAGAGAATGTCCGCCGCAAGGTTGGCGAGTGCAAATGCGAGAACGATTAGCATGACAATGGCTTGGATCATCGGGATGTTGCGTGCGCGTACCGCCGCCACCAATTCTTTACCGAGTCCGGGATAATTGAACACTTCTTCGATCACCACCAAACCACCGATAAGCCAGCCAATACTGATTGCGATTACGGTGATGGTCGGCAAAAGGGCATTACGAAGCACATGCTTAAAAACGACCTGACGTTGTGGAATACCTTTCAGTGTTGCGGTACGGACGTATGGTTTTTTGAGTTCATCAATCACACCAGCGCGTGTCATTCGGGAGACATAACCGAGCAAAACGAGCGTCGCGGTCAGTGCAGGTAGTGTTAAAACCTGTATCCAATCACCGAATGTGTAACCATCCGCGACGAGTGAGGTAGTCGGGAACCAGCCCGTACCATGTGCAAACACGTTGATGAAGATAATGCCTGTCACAAATTCGGGTAAGCCAACTACCGATAATGAAATTACCGAAACGATGCTATCAACGAGGGTGTTTTCGCGCAAAGCGGCGACCACCCCCAGCAGGATCGAAATCGGTATGCTGACGATCAGCGTCATCAGTCCGAGGCGTAACGTGTTGCTAAGACGATCCATGACAAGCGGGCGCACCGGTGGGTTCCCGCGATTATACGAGATACCCCAATCCCCGGTCATGAATCCGGTTAACCAACTGGTGTATTGTTCGATGATTGGTCGGTCTAAACCAAGGCGCTCCCGTTCTTGCTGTAATGCTACTTCGCTGGCTTCGCGCCCAAGATTGATTCTGGCGATGTCACCGGGGAGCAATTGTGTTAGACCAAAAATGATGATCGATGTGATGAACAACGTGAGTAGTAAGAGTAAAAAACGGCGTAAGATAAAGCGTGTCATGCGGTGGTACCTCCGTTGACTGTGCCGTTTTCATTGCGGACAGGTGCTTGTTCCTGTGACTGTAAAATACGTAATTCATCCACCGGAATATGACAGCGGATTGCGTGTCCGTCGCCACCATCTTGCCAGGGCGGGATTTCGTGCTTACAGATGTCGCCTAGATAACGCGGGCAACGGGTATGGAATCGGCACCCAGACGGGATTTCGCGGGCACTCGGCACATCACCCTCTAACCGGATGATACCGCCTTTATTTTCAGGGTCAGGCACAGGAATGGCGGAGATTAGCGCTTCGGTATAGGGGTGAGAAGGGGTGTTATAGACGGCTTCATTCGGTCCTTCTTCTACGATTTGACCGAGATACATAACCGCAATCCAATCAGACAGATAAGCGATCACATCAAGATCATGTGAGATCAACAGATACGATGCGCCCCGTTCCGCCCGTAAATCTTTGAGCAGGTTCAAAATAACCGCCTGTACAGACACATCAAGCGATGATGTGGGTTCATCCGCAACAACAAGTGCCGGGTTAGCGGCAAAGGCGCGGGCGATGGCGACACGTTGTTTTTCTCCACCGCTAAGTTCTGAAGGATAACGATCTGCATATTGCACAGTAAGGCGTACTGCCTGAAGTAATTCTTCGATTCTGGCGCGGATTTGGTCAGGATTAAGGTCTTCAGCCAGTAATTTCAGGGTGCGTCCGAGCGCTTGCCCTACCGTTTGATAAGGGTTGAGTGCGTCGTTCGGGTTCTGGAAAATCATTCGCATATTACTCAGCACATCCCGCGCACGATTGCCAAGTTGATTGTCTATATCAATGCCACAAAGTTGCATCTCGCCCTCGTCAGCAGTCTCCAAGGCAACGATACAGCGTGCGAGGGTAGATTTACCACTCCCACTTTCGCCAACCAAACCAAGTGTAGAACGTTCCTGAATGGTAATGTCTACATCGGTGACAGCTTGCACCGGATTAAACGGTTTGCCAGTCAGTCGGTCAAAGAAACCATGTGATCCGAATGATTTTTTGACGTGTAATGCCTGTAGTACGCGTTCTTCGCGCGGGCGGGATTCTTTGATTTTGCCCTGTGGTGTGTTCATCACCGTAATTTCATTCGTGGCGATTTCTTGCCAGCGCCAGCAACGCATTAAGCGCCCATCGTCAATCGGTTCGAGCGGTGGTTTTTCTGTGTGGCATTTATCAATCGCAACGGGGCATCTCGGCGCGAACACACACCCTGATGGGCGTTCTGCTAGCGAAGGCGCAACCCCACTAATGGTGGACAACCGAGTTTCATTCTCGCTTGTTTGCCCGGGTAAACTTGCCAGTAATCCGATTGTATACGGGTGGGTTGGACGTTTGAACAAATCATTCACCGGCGCGCTTTCCATGACTTCCCCACCGTATAACACCGTGACATAGTCACACAGTTGCGCGACTGTGCCAAGATCATGCGAGACGTATAATGCGCCTCCGCCAGATTTAAACACGGATTGCCCGTGAACCAATTCACGGAAGAGATCAAGGATTACTGCCTGTGTGGTGACATCAAGCGCGGTTGTGGGTTCGTCTAGCACGAGTAAGCGTGGTTGTGTACTGAGCGCCATCGCGATCATCACACGTTGCATCATCCCCCCGCTGAGTTGATGTGGATAGCGCTTGATAACATCATCAGCATCGGCGATTTTGACACTTTTTAGCATCTCAATTGCGTGATTGCGGGCATCAGTGCCGGATAATCCACTATTTTGCTTGGTTAATTCTGCCATTTGATTGCCGATGGTATAGGCAGGGTTCAATGAGGATAAGGGGTCTTGTGGCACAAGGTTGACCAGATTTCCCCAATATTTTTGCATTTCTGTGCGCGGTTTTTGTGTAATGTCTTCACCATCAAAAGTAATCGTCCCGCGTGAGATTCGCGCATTGGATGCCATAAAGCGCATCATCGCCATTGCTAATGTGGATTTACCGCTTCCACTTTCACCAACTAAGCCGTGAATTTGTGATGGAGCGATGGTTAGTGTGACATCGTTGACGACATTGAGCCAGCTTTTTTTGAGGCGATAATCTACACTCAGGTTTTGTGCTTCGATTACTGCGTTGTTGCTCATACTGTACTCCCTTCAAAACGGAAGATACGGCGTAATCCGTCTGCCATCAGGTTAACACCCACAACAAGTGTGCCGATCGCGAGTGTGGGATACCATAATGTCCACGGTGTGCGGGCAAATTCTCCCCGTGCTTCTGCGACCATACGTCCCCAATCCGGTGAGGGTGGTTGTACACCTAACCCCAGAAAGCCGAGTGAAGCCGTCAAAAAAATCGCATAAGAAAACCTGAGCGCCGCTTCTACAGCAAGTGCTGGTAAAACACTCGGAAAAATTTCTCTAAATAAGATATAAATTGTAGATTCTCCGCGTAATTTTGCCGCTTCTACATACCCGAGATCGCGAACACCGAGTGTGGCGCTTCGGATGACTCGCGTAACTATAGGGGTATATAACAGAACGACAACAAGGATGATTCCAATATCTGATGGTCCGGCGATGCCAAGCATGACGAGGGCTAAAACAAGCGCAGGAATCGACAATAGGCTGTCTAGTGCGCGTGAAATCACTTCATCCACCCAACCGCCATAATACCCGACAGTCATACCAATAATTGCGCCGAGGGCAACGGAAATCGCTGTGGCGATACCGGGAAGCGTGATAATTTCGCGGGCACCCCAGATAACACGGCTGAACACGTCAAAACCGCGACGGTCTGTGCCAAAGGGGTGATCTAATGATGGTTCTGCACGATTAACAATCGAATTGTTTTCGTCCCGGATGACTTCATCAAAATCATAGGGTGCAATAATGGGACCAAATGCGGCGAGAATGAGGAACAGGGTAACAATAAGTGTTCCAACCAGTGATAAGGGGTTTTGTGCCAACTGTCGGAAAAAGCGGAACAGCGGTACCAGCCAGCGGACGATAAAAGGACGTGGAGCCCGGTTGGACTCCACGTTCGTTGTTATGCCTGTCATGGGAGGCTATTCTGACGCAATGCTCACACCACGGAAGTCAGTACGACCGGGGAAGGGAGACACAACCAATCCTTCAACATTACTGTTATAGGCGCTCACAATTGAGGAGAACCACGGGATGACAACCGGACCGCGTTCTTCAAAGATTTCCGCAACTTGCGTATAAATCTCTGCGCGGGCGGCGGTATCCAGTGTTGTGTTTGCTTGTTCGATTAATGCTGTAACTTCATCATCAGCAAAGTGGGTTTCGTTGAACGGTGCATCCGGTAAGAATGCTTCTACGAAGTAGCTCGGTACTGGACGGTCTCCCCAACCAGTAATGCCAAGGTCAACTTCTAGCCATTCACCTTCACCATAATACAGGCCGGGGTCACGTTCGATGACTTCTACATCAATACATCCCTGTGCCCATTGGTCCCGCAATGCTAATCCAAGGTCTGCATAGTTGGCAAAGTCAAGTGATACATAGAATTCTGAGGAGATACGTTCTTCACCTGTAGCTTCCAAAATTAGCGCACAAGCGGCTTCTGGATCATAGACATCATCGCTAACGTCTGTATAGAAATCACCATATTTTGGACCTAGCGGATTATTGTTACCCACAACACCCAGACCTTCTTGAACCACGTCCAGCAATTCCTGACGGTTGGTGGTCAAGCGGAATGCTTGGCGTACCAGCGGATTTTCGCCCAGCGCACCTTCGTCAGAACGAATACGGATCAATGGGTGCTGGTTGGTAGCAGTCTGTACAATCGTCAGGCTTTCTTCACCTTCGATGCCGAAAAGTTCACTTGCGGTCAGCTTGAAAACGAAGTCAACCACGCCACTGCGGAGCGCATCCACACGTGCCTGAGAATCGCCGATGAAGACAAATTCAAGACCAGCAAGTTGTGGTTCGCCTTCGAGCCAATAATTTTCATTGGCGACGAAACTCGCGCTTTCGCCGGGGCTATAGTCAGTAAGGATGAACGGACCCGTACCATTGAAATTGGTCAAATCACCAGCGTCGCCACCAATGACATTGGGTTCTGTTTGTCCGTCCTGAATGATGAAGGCAAAGCGAGAAGCGATACCATACAGAAAATCTGCATTGATGTTGGGTAGGGTAAATTCTACGGTTAGATCATCAACCGCTTCTACGGTGAATTCGCCAAGCAGACCGACGGCAGAACTTTCAAGTTCAACCAGTCGATTGAAGGTGTAGACCACGTCAGCAGAGGTCAGCGCATCGCCATTGTGGAAGGTTACACCGTCTACCAATGTAAATGTGTACGATAAGCCATCTTCTGAAATGTCGATTGCTTCTGCAAGATTGTTGCCGAGTGTACCGTCCGGCAGTACGTCAATGAGGTGGTCATAAATAGCGTTATTGAACAAAATTTCAGGATCATTAGACCCTAATGCAGGATCGAGTGTTTCGATGGGCGGTAGACCAACGCGTAGCACGCCCCCATCTTCATCCTGTGCACCGACAGTGATTGCCAGCATTGAGAGAATAAGTACGATGAGCGATGTGTACATAATACGACTTATGCCACTACGCCCGGTTAGAAAAGCTGTATTCAAAAACATGTCTCCTCCAGAAACAGATTAAAATGTAATGGTGGTGCGTGTTTGATAAAGCACCATAGATATTGATACTTGAGTATAGGTGTAGATGCCTATTCCCAAAAGTGTCCATAAAACTGACGTTTTGTAGAACAAATTTCTTACGAAGTTTGTCCACTATTTTCATCAATTCGTTGCACATCGAGCAAGATTGCCTCTGCCTGTACCGGTTCGCCTTCAGTGTAGAAGATTTTACCGACAACACCATCATATGGTGCCTGAATGCGGTGTTCCATCTTCATGGCTTCTAGTGTCATGAGCACAGCACCCTGTTTCACCTGTTGACCACGTTCTACATGCAGGCTAATGACCTGACCGGTCATCGGGGCTTTAAGAGAGCCTTCGCTGGCGATAGCACGCCCCGGCAAAGGTAAGGGCGTTAGCCATTTTAGATGGTATACGCCATCTTGCGTGTGTACCCACCAATTATCCCCTGCATGCTCGACTGTGATTCTTTGGCGATGCCCGTCAACAGTAAGCGTAAGCTCTCCATGAGGTAGGTAACCAGCATTATCTAACGAAACGATTAAATCGTGTGTATTTTCGTTGACACTTGCCGTCATCCGATTGATTTTGGACGGGTTCAGTAGTACTTCATGGATTGCCTCACCAAATGCAAATGTGTGTTTGATCGGACGATTGGGGTTGTTGCGCCATTGTTTGAGGCTGTTTGCAGAATGTTGTGATACGCTACGTTGTTGCATCATAGCGGCACCGATGAGCCCAACTGTAGGCGGAGTTTGCGAATTTTCTAGCAGGTGTGGGTGCTGTTCAATGAATCCAGTTGTCGTGTTACCCGCGATGAAATCAGGACTGCTCAACACATCACGCAAAAAAGGCATATTATTGCGTAAGCCCAAAAGTTTCGTCTGTGCCAACGCATAGTCTAGCCGATGAATTGCTTCAATACGGGTTTTGCCAGTAGTGATGATTTTGGCGATCATGGGATCATAATATACGCTAATTTCATCACCGGAACGAATGCCAGAGTCGACGCGTAGAGTCTCTTTAGGATCGCATTGCCAGCGTAAAATGTGTCCGGTCACGGGTAGAAAGTCGGTATAAGGGTCTTCTGCATAGACACGCACTTCAATCGCATGCCGATGGGGCGGTAATTCGCCGAGTGCATACTGCCATTCTGTCTTGAAGAGATCAATAGTAGAATCAGGATCAGCCGTCATAATCTGCCACCTCACCAGATCGATCCCATAAACTAACTCTGTAACGGGATGTTCGACTTGTAAACGGGTGTTCATCTCCATAAAGTAGAAATTTTTGTCGTCATCCACCAGAAACTCGACGGTGCCTGCGTTGGTATAACCTAGTTGTGTGCCGATATTAATGGCGACTTCGCACATTTTTTGGCGTAGTGCAGGGTTAATAAAGGGCGAGGGTGCTTCTTCGATGATTTTTTGATGACGGCGTTGAATACTACATTCGCGCTCGCCTAGAGCAATCACGTTCCCTTGTGCATCGCCAAAAATCTGAATTTCTATGTGGCGCGGATTTTCGATCAATTTTTCTAGAATAAGGGTGTCATCACCGAAGGCTTGTTTTGCTTCTCTGCGCGCTGTTGCGAGCGCATCACTGATGTCTGCCACGCTATCCACACGGCGCATCCCCTTGCCACCGCCACCAGCAGAGGCTTTAATCATAACGGGATAACCAATTTTCCCGGCTTCTGAGATAAATGTCTCATCTTGCTGATTATCGCCACTATAGCCGGGCACAAGGGGCACATCTTTGAGCATACGCTTCGCTTCACGCTTTTTGCCCATCGCTTCAATTGCTGATGGTGCTGGACCAATCCAAATTAATCCGGCATCAATCACCATTTGCGCGAATGAGGCATTTTCTGCAAGGAAACCATAGCCGGGATGAACTGCATCCGCGCCGGTGCGTTGGGCGGCGTTGATAATCTTTTCTCCGTTGAGGTAGCTTTCTGCGGCGCTATTGCCCCCTAGATGCATCGCTTCGTCCGCCATTTCTACATGCAATGCCTGACTATCTGCATCCGCAAAAACTGAAACGGTATGAATACCCATCTCTCGGCAAGTGCGGATAATTCGGCAGGTGATTTCGCCACGATTGGCGATCAGGATTTTACGAATCATCCGTGTCTCCTTCAGTGTTGGTTTGCGCCCATGCGGGTTTGCGTTTGCCCATAAAGGCGGCGATGCCTTCTTGCCCGTCATCGCTTGCCCGTAATGTTTGCAGCAGTTGAGCGCGATAATTGACTGTCTCAGTATAAGGCGTGTCTTTTACTGTGAAGATCAGCTCTTTGGTGGCTCGGATGGCGTTAGGACTACAGGCGCGTAATTCTTTCAGAAGCGCATTAATACGTGCATCAAGTGCATCCGGTGCGACGACTTCATGCACCAATCCATACTCGTAGGCAATTTTACCGGTAAAGCGTCTGGCTGTGAGGAACAGTTCACGGGCGCGGGTGATTCCGATGCGGTCAATCACATAAGGCGAGATAAAGGCAGGTGCGATACCGAGTTTGACTTCTGGCAAGCCCATGATAGCGGTCTCGCTGGCGATAGCAATATCCGAGACGCACACCATCCCAAAACCACCACCCATCGCGGCTCCTTCGATTTTTGCAATAACGACCTGTGGTGCTTCGTTGATGACGGTGAGTACCTGTTCAAATGTGGTATCTGCGGAGGTATTGCCGTCGCCATAGGCTTCGCGCATTTCTTTTAGGTCGCCACCTGCACAAAATGTTCCTCCTGCGCCGGAAAGTACAATTGCCCGCACCTCGTGATTATCGCGAAGGCTTGTGAATGCGCTAATAAGGTCGGCGGTCAGTTGTAGGTTGAGGGCATTTTTCACCTCAGGTCGATTAAGTGTAATGTGGGCAAATGTGCCATCGATACGTAAATCGATTGTTTCTAAATTCATAGAAGTCCTCAATAAATGTGTATAAGTCTATTTTACTCGCGCTGTAGATGGCTTGTGCGCCCTAATAGGTACCCCATACTATTCTTTGATGACCTCGCTCCGTGCGGTGATGATGAATGTGTCGCCATCTTTGACCGATAGCGAATAATTGTCGCCTTCATCAGGGTCACTTTGGTCGGGGAAGATGCGTAATGTTGTACCTGTTTCAAATGTTAGGGTAAGGTCCATACCGGGGCGGGTGAGTGTAACCTGTGTTACGGTCTGCCCAATTAAATCATTTAAGCCAATCATGATAGGACCTTGCGGTGAATTATCATCCGTCCATGAGGCAATCACCGTATCTGTGCCATCTAACCGCCAGGGACAATCCTCGATATAGAGCACGAACTCCCCACGAAATTTGTGTTCATCGGGCGTGAGGGATGTGTTTGGGAAGGGAAGGGGTTTATCTAAAGGGACTTTAGCGCCGAGGTGAAGGCTTGCCATCGCGCCAATCGCACCGGCGTTGATATTCCAGCAGGGTTTATTGATGAGTTGCGCGAGGGCGTTCTCAAATTGAGTGGTTAGGTCGGTCATGCGGTTTATTTTCTCGGCTTGTGAGCATATGTAACCTCATTGTCCATCAGGCATGGTGTCAGCGCAAAGTTTTAAATGAAATTCTTATTCATTAGTGGGATTATCCACCGGCATGTATAGCACTGCTCCAGCTAATGATTTGCCGAGCCCATCGATTCGGAGCGAGCGTGTGCCACCACCATCAAGTGCGCCGTACATCACGAAGTTGAATGCCTCGATATTGTCGAGGTCATAGCGGATAACCTCACCGTTTACCAATTTGTTCATGTGTGTTTTTACACGCTCGGCGGTGAGTTTTGTTTTGAGTTCAGCGTAAGCCTCTGATGAACGGGCGATTACGCTGACGTTCAAGATGTCACCTTTGTCGCCTGCTCGTCCGAATGCGAGATTATAGACACGTCTTGTCATGCGATTATCTCCTTGATTATTTGCGGCATTACATAATTTTCCACAGTCGATCATTCACATAGAGCACAGTCATCGGTGTACCCAAAAATGGCAG
>DAOTXB010000009.1:0-12434 GCA_034435575.1 Anaerolineae bacterium | reverse complement strand
AGCCATTGCACGTTTTCATCACTCAGCATGATGCATCCGTAAGTCACACGTGTGCCGAGGTTATTGCGCCACAGCAATTGCCCACCACGCCGTGTGGGATACCCATGAAAACCATTAGTGAAGCTCTGCCCGGGGATAGGCTGATACACACCCATAAAATAGGGCATGTCTAAATTCCAGTTACCGGCATACGCGTTAATCTCATGCGACAGGATTTGATACACGCCTGTCCATGTGGGGCTATCTGCAATACCGGTGCTAGCAAGCCAATCATGCACCATCTGCCCATTCTCATAAACCCGCACCCGCTGGTCAGAAATATCAACCACAATGCGCTTATCTACCACCACATCATATTGCAAAAAATTATCCATCGACGGAATGGTAATAGTCTGACCCACACTGAGCGCATCTACACCGGAGTTCGCCTGTTGTACCCAGGGATACGGCACCCCATAATCCCACGCAATACTGGTGATCGTCTCACCCTGCTGAACCGTGTGCTGACGATCATTATGATACACACGCAAGGTTGCCGTCGTTGTGTTACTGGTTATCGCGGATTGAATCGCGCTGACCGCTTCATCGAAATCTAAATAGCGCGTCTCGTCAAAAACAGTGGCTTCTGCTGTCAGAAATTGGCGCAGAGGCGTGTCCTGCACGGTCAACGCTAATCCAGTAGGACTATTAGGATCGGTTTCTGCTGTAATCCAATTCGCCCATATTTGAGGCTGTGCAGTCCAATACACATTATCACCCGTCATCGGATCATGCACACGGATCGTGAGCGGATTGCTCAATAGTTGGCTTGCCGCCTGCACAATGCCCGAGGCATCGGTAACCGCCGGTTGTGTGTCAATCATGACCAGATTTACGGCACCGGAAGATAATGCGTCAGAACCTGCATTTTGTAATTGCGCGACTGTGGCAGAAATATTCAAAAGTCGCCCTGTTTGCGACGGAGTAGCCTGTACCTGCCCATCAACCAGCGCCACACCTGCGTTGATCGGATCAATACTCACATCATCGCTGAGTGATTCCAGCGCAGTCGTCAATGTATCCGTATTAACAGTGACGAAAGGTACAACCTCCACACCACCAAAGACGGCGCTTATAGGATTACCCGCGCCGCGCCCTTGACGATAGGCATCCTCAGCAGTCGCTTCCGTATCAATCATAATGCCAAGTGACTCACGTTCTACGCGCCATGTCCGCTCACCGTCCTGCAACGTAATTTGACTCCAACCACTTGCCAATGCAATCTGCGCGTCATCCTGAGACATCCCGCCAAGTTCAACCCCTGCGGCACTCACACCGGGCAAGATACCACCACTATAAATCATGCCAGCGCCCAACCCCAGCGCTAAAAATAACATCCCGAATAACACAAAAACTGCCAGTACGCCAAGTAGAATCACATTGCGCGTATTGTTTGCCGATTGTGGCTTAGATTTCGGCAATTTATTTTGTGCGGATTTTGACCGTCGTTGATTTCGATGGTCTGAAGGCTTTGGCATGGCACGCTGACCGCTCACGTCACGACGTGCAGGTACAGGCATCGTCATAGCGCCCGCTTGCATGTTGATCGCCCGCATACGTTGGCTAGCAGATAGCACACGCGGTGCCCGTTTCGCCTCAGGTAAAGGACTTGACACACGCGCCACACCCGAAGGGCGCAGATAAGGGTTTATAGGCTTGCCCGCATTCGGGTCAAATGTCTGTGCAGGCACAGTACGATCAGAATGTGTCTCTCGTTTGGCGTAGGTGCGGGCGGTTCGCATGGTGTATTTAACATCTTTCGGTTATGCGCGGAATAGCGCTGTAGTTTCATCTATATCATTTGACAACAAAACGCGTGATTAGTTCCATTGTAAGGGGAAAAATGCGCCAAATTATTACAAAATTAGTTTAGCGTAGGGTGAGCGTGGGCAAATCTAAACCAGAATCAAACCTACAACAAGCCAATGATACTTTTCGCGTTTGCTACCAGACTACCCTGCCAACCTAATTTATCTACTGCCCATTCAAGATCTGTATACCGGGTGTCTTTCTCAACTAATTTTTGCCACAGAACTTTTGCGCCGTCATTATCTTTATCATAGAGAAATTTAGTGACAGACAGCATGCCGATTGCATGTATCGATTCTTCGTCGATTTCATACCCTTTGAGCGCATCAGTATGGGCATCTTCTAGCTGATCTTGTAGAACAAATACCATCGCACGGTCTACATACGGACAGGATTCGAATGGAGCGAGTTCTATCGCCTTGCTGAAGTCAACAGAAGCCTTCGGGTAGTCTTCCATGAGGTAATAAATAACACCCCGTTCAGCAAAGGCGCTCCAACTTCGGGGATTTATTTCAAGTGAACGATTAATATCCTTAAATGCGTCACTATAGCGTTCTTGCTTACGATACACATAAGCTCTCAGGTACAAATTATAATCATTAGCAGGATTATTTGATATAGTTTGGTTGATCACATGGAGCGCCTCATCATAATTTTCTTGACGGCTTTTTGCCAATGCAAAAATTTGTTGTATTCTCCAATCAGTCGGGAATTCTTGGTGAACAGATTCAAGCATGTTAACTGCCTCATCGATTCTGTCCATTTTCAGGTAAGTGAGCGCGAGATTTGTAGGATAAACTGGATTTATAGGATCAAGTTCCTGTGCCCGTGTGAAATTAGCTAATGCTTCACCAGTTTGTTCTAAACTATTATGATAGCGTCCAACAACGCTGTAACTTTTTGCATCATGTGGACGTAATGCCATGATCTCAAAAAAATAAGGTTCAAATAACTGAACTTTGCCGGCTTCCATAAATGCACTTAGGAGACATCCGTATACCTCAGCGTCCATTTATTGAGTTTCATTGACTGTTTAAAGTCTCGAATCGCGGCATCAATCTGCCCAAGATTCTGATAAACGTGCCCACGCTTATGAAACATTTGAAATCGATTGAACAGCATCATTTCTTGATACCTCAAAAAGAGTAGCGCCCGATCATAGTCTTTAGCATCATAGGCACGCCTTATTGATGATGTCAGTATGAACCCAATGACCCACCACAATATGATAGCTAGAGTAATCAGAACAATAACGAATTGCATAAATCACCTCATAATGCGTAATAATTCAAAAATGCAATTATTTACACTTTAGCACAATGCCCATTTTATGAAATTGGAATTATGCGTTCAACGTTTACAAACTATGTATAAAATACTACGTTTCTTTATGTTTACAGCGCTGTGTTCGTGCTATTGTGAAAGTAATGAATAAATAATTGCCCTTATATTAATAAATCAACGAAGTCTTAATTGACGAATCACCCTATCAAACTGCATAATAAACATAGAGCATTTTTTGTGAAAAATACATAAAAAGTCAGCTTATTTTAGGTAAAATCACCATGATATTTATTAAAAGACTGAAAAATACCGTTACAAACATCTATACTCGTAGCCTTTATGGATGGTCAAAAACCTGCAACGAACGTGGCGAATATCTGCGTGCGCTCAATTTTTCGACCCGTGCTACAACCCTAAAGCCAGACTTTATCGAGGCACATATCGAACGCGGAATCGCCCTTTCACGTTGTGGTCATCATCAGGATGCAATCGCAACCTTCGATCACTTACTGGCTGATGATCCACGTAATGTTGATCTACTAGTACATCGCGGTTTGGTGCATTACTACAACGAAGATTATGCTGGTGCAATCGCGGATTACAATGTCGCCATCTACTACAAATCCACCCACACCGTTGCGTATCTCTATCGTGGGTTAGCTGAATATGGGCAGGGCAACCTGACCGCCGCCATAAGCGATTACAATGCCGCTATCAAGTGTGACCCGAATAACGTTGTTGCCTATCGTCGTCGTGCGGATATTAGGGTAAAACAGGGGCGTATCAGCGATGCCCTCAACGATTATTTCATCTACCTACAAAAAGGCGTTACACAGGCATATAGCCAGCGCAAAGAGGTTGCGGCGCTCATCGGCGAATTACGATTACGGCAGCGCCGATGAGCGCACCTTCTATATGCTATAAATAACACATTTAAGCACATCAAATCGTCAAAAGTTATTACGACGATGGATGTTTTTTAGGAATAAAGCATGACGGTCCCCTCCCGTCATGTTTTGTTTTGTTATCAGTGCATCAAATTGGAACGAATCGCCCACTTACCACGACATATAAAGCAACATAACGAGAAAATCTAGAGTGTGGTAGGTATGATAGGGAATCGAAACATGCTATGGCGTCCGTTGGGAATCGGCGTAATCTGTGGCGTGCTTTTGGCATTGTTTACTGTGGTCATCACGGAAGAATTTAATATCTTGCAAGTCGGGGTCATATTGATTGCGCTACTTGCGAGTGTATTAGGATATTTGCAATATCGCTACCACGCGTTGACAAATCCTTCAGCCTTTGTTGCCAATGAGCGTGGCGCTCGACTGCTCAAAACGGGTAATTTAGCCGACGCTATTCGACGCTTCGACCATGCCATTCGTACCAATCCTACCCTCGCGCTATTTTATCATAATCGTGGGCTGGCTTATTTTGGACTAGGCAAGTGGCAGTTAGCAGACGACGACTTCGCACAGGCGACAATATGCAATCCTAAATCCTCAATGGCATTTGCCATGCGAGCGACTATCGCAGTCATATTAGGGCACACACACATTGCCCTAAAGCACATAAATCACGCGTTGGCGATTGATCCATCTTCGATCATGGCGTATGCTCTGCGCGGTGTGATCCATCAGCATAATGGCAATTTACACGATGCGCTCACAGATTATCGCCACTGCATCATGATAGACCCCTACTTTGCAGAAGCCTATCTTAATCTCGGCACAATTCAGGCGAAGATGGGTGATCGAACACAGGCAATTCAGACTTACACTCATCTACTCACGATGCGCCCGGACTACGCACTCGCGTATAACAATCGTGCCTATGAATATGCTCTTGCGGACGATCTTTCATCTGCACTTGATGATACCAATATGGGGTTACAGATCGCACCATCGTATGCAAGTTTATATGCAACACGCGGCGTAATCTATTATCTCTTGACGCGCTATGCTGAAGCTGTGACAGATTTTGAACAGGCAATCCGGCGGAGAGGGAACTTTCATTTTGCACAAATCGGGCTAGCACTGAGCTATTATGCGCTTGGCAATGCGATCAACCGCGAAGAATCGCTTCACATTTGGCACACCCTTTTGAAAGAACATCCTCGCTTTCAAGATGTGGAATGGATCATGCAAGCATACAGCCTACCTGAAGCAATGCGTCCACACATATGCGAGATTATCCGCATGATAGCAATTCGCTAGCGTTAACTGTAAAATGCGTGTGATATATCGCCAAATCCTTAAGGGAATTCATGACCCAACAAACATCGAATGTCTGGAAAGACATTTTTACGCTGTATATCCCACGAATTCGTTCAGTATTGACCATCTATGTGCTAGCGGTTGGTTTTGTACTCGTGTTGAGTGGTTATGACCTTATGCTGACCGCTGCCACCGTGTTATGGGTCATCCCTGTATACATCGGTTACCTACAATTAAAATACCGATTTTTTAGTCATCCGCATGCGTTTCTTAGTCATCTAAAGGGTGAGAACTCTTTGGATGCACAAGACTATAAAAGCGCTGTTGACCATTTCAGTGATGCAATCGCCCAGAATCCCGCGATGATGACCGATTATGCGAAACGGGCGGATGCCTACTTTATGCTCCGACGTTTTGAAGATGCAGTGCGTGATCTGACGGTGTTGATTGACAAATACCCCAAAAACGCTAACCACTATGCACAGCGAGGCAATATCTTACTGCGTATGGATGAATTTGAACGGGCAATGCACGATTTTGAAGCTGTTGTCAGACTTAACCCACGCAATAATGATCTTACGTTCACAGAAGGCGTTGTCAAAGGCTATCAGGGGGATTATGCAGGCGCATCTGAAGCATTTTTACAGGTCTTGGCGGTAAATCCTACGATGTCTTCTGCACATAGCTGGTTAAGCAATATGCAAGCCGTCCAGGGCAATTATGACAAAGCGATTGAATTTTTAAACGATGGACTGACACAAGCGCCCCATGACCCTGTTCTGGGCGGATTACGTGCTTATATGCATGCATTGAATGGCGATGACACACAGGCTGAAGCCGATGTCCGTACCTTGCAAACCCTCGCGCCACCGGATAGTACCACCCATTATTTACTCGGGTTTGTCGCACTTGCACAGCACAAACTTGATGATGCAATCACGCACTTTGAACAGAGCGATACCTATAATCTGCTTGAAGTCGGTTGGCAGGTGGGACTAGCGATTACCCATGCACGCCAAGGCAACCAATCCGAAGTTGTCAATATATGGCATGAACTGGTCGAGGCGGATAAGCGCTACACCGATGCAAACGATGTGATCCGACTGCATGTTTTACCCCTTGCCCTCGCAGATGATGTACGGACGATCATCACAACCTATCAGAATTACGCCTAAATGTGCGGTATTGCTTGCAAATGGACTCATTGCCCTATTGATTTGTGCTTCGTCCTGCCCCACCATAGAGCAAAAATGTAAGACAGACGACCCCGACGAGGACTCACATGACAAAAATTGGTGTATTAGCGTTGCAAGGCGCGTTTATTGAACATGAAAAAATGCTCAAAGGCTTAGGCGCAGAAACAGTACAAGTACGGATGCCAGAGCAACTTGATGAATTGGATGGATTGATTATTCCGGGCGGAGAAAGTACAACTATCGGTAAATTGGCAACCAGTTATGGTTTGATGGAACCTCTACGCGCATTCGCCAGCGAAAAGCCCACATGGGGCACCTGTGCCGGGATGATCTTCCTCGCTAAGGAACTTGGACATAATCAGCAACCGATACTGGGGCTGATGGACATTGTGGTAGATCGCAACGCGTTCGGACGACAGATCAATAGCTTTGAAGCCGATCTGGATATTAGCGTATTGGATGGTGAGCCATTTCATGCCTTGTTTATCCGCGCACCTATCGTGACAGAAGCCGCTGATAATGTTCAGATTTTATCTCAGCTTGATAATGGGCGTATTGTCGCCGCACAGCAAAATCATCTACTCGCGACAGCATTTCACCCTGAATTGACTAATGATCCAAGGCTTCATGCACATTTCTTAAGATTAGTTCATGAATAGGGGATTGATTATAGTAAAATTGTGGTTTAATAGAGACACGCAAATGCTTTTAGTATGGTTATGAACCACAGGGGAAGGATCATGCGGAACGCTACCCGCCTCAACGCACAGGATACATATTTGTCGGCTGGACCCGGTCTTGATGATTTAGATGAAGAACTTGATCTCAACATTGACCTTGACGAAGATGACGACTTCGACGATCTTGACGAAGACGACGATGACTTCGACATTGATGATGATGATCTCGACGATTTGGATGATCTGGAAGACCTTGAAGATCTCGACGAAATTAATGTTGTCACCAACGAAGATGACGATGACGAAGTAATTGACGATGACGGTTTCGACATCGAAGAATTTGAAGAAGAAGTGAATGATCTCTATGAAGAGGATGATGATCTGGAAAGCTACTTCGACGACGAAGATGATGACTTTGAAGAAGAGGACGATTACTACGAAGACAACTACGACTTTTAAGCACCTGTTTACAAGCAAGATATTAAAACAGGTTCAAAGTCCCCCTAATGTTGCCTACATCGGGGATACACATACACATTGACGTATCCCCGATAATCTAATTTCGCCTTAATTTGGAAGGATCTTCCCCGGATTCAAGATATTATTCGGGTCTAAAGCCTGTTTGATAGTCCGCATCACATCAAGCGCTGGTCCGTGTTCAGCAGGCATATATTTTGCTTTACCGATGCCCACACCATGCTCACCGGTTGCCGTCCCACCCAAAGCAACCGCTTTCTCGACAATTAAACCGTTTAGCTCAACCCGCTTGGCATATTCCTCAGCATTCGTGTAGGGAAATTCAACGTGTACATTGCCATCGCCGGCATGCCCGATCATATAGGCGATCACATCATATTCCTCTTTCAACGCTTCCACATAACCAATAAGTTCAGGATAGGCACTAATCGGCACAGCCACATCGTTGATAAAAAATTGCTTATCAGGGTGCATTCTTACCATAATTTCGTAGGAGTGATGACGCGCCCGCCACAGTTGTTTCCGTTCGGTGGGGTCTGTGGTAGAGCGAAAACTAATCGCTCCCAATTCTTCACAAATCTCCTGTACCATCTCTAATCCGAACGATAGCGTAGATTCGTGCGTCGCATGGAATTCCATAAACAGGGTCGGATGATCGCTCAATTCAATCCCATCAGCCTCACGGAGCATTGCCGCATGCGTGGCATCAATCAATTCCAACGCCGCGGGGTCTAAGCCACTGCCACGAATGGTAACAACAGCCTCTACTGCATCTGCTACGTTTTCAAATGCCGCCAGTGCCGCGCTCATATGCTCCGCAACTGGCGCCAGTTTAAGCGTTGCCTGTGTGATGATGCCTAGCGTGCCCTCGCTCCCGACAAACAAATGCAACAGGTCATACCCGGCGGCTTGTTTTACAGAACGCGAACCGACATTAATCAAGCGTCCATCTGCTAGCGCAACTTCCATTTTGAGCACATTATCCTTACTCGCCCCATATTTGACCGTGCGGATACCAGCGGCATTATTGGCGAGCATCCCACCAATCGTCGCATTCGCGCCTGGGTCTGGTGGAAAGAATAATCCATAACGAGCGAGTTTTTCGTTCAAATCTTTATGCCCGATTCCCGGCTCCACTGTCACCTGAAAATCATCGGCATGCACCTCGATAATCCCCGTCATTTTTTCAAATGAGAACGAAATGCCACCGTGCAAAGGAATAGGGTTCCCTTCTAGTGAGGTACCAACGCCCCAGGGAGTCACGGGGATGCAATGCGTGTTAGCAAAGCGCAACACATCTGCCACCTGTTGACCATCCGTCGCCCAGACAACCGCCTCTGCTGGATGTGCTTCATGCTGAGATTGATCCCTTGCGTGGAGGTCAATATCTGCCTGCGCCGTGCTGACATTTTGCTCACCAGCGATAGATTTAAGCTCGTCGATCAACGCGGGACTTAATCGCGTATAAGTCATTGGTCAATTGCTCCGTTTATTCTGATTATTTTATGCAAGAGATTATAGCGTAAAATTTTACATGATTGACAATACCATTTGATCGCAGTGCCAATATCGGATTTCTAATGTTTGCCTGATAACAAAAAAGACCGCCTACATAAAGACGATCCTTTTGACTTTAGCGTTTATAGTATTATCTGACTGTGTTGATCGCTTCACGAGCATCCACAAAAGCGCCATTTACACTTTGCAAAACGAGATCAGCCCGTGCGAGATCTTGTGTAAGTGTGTTATTCGTGCAGGATTGGAAGAACGAATCCCATCCTTGACGTAAGAATGCCAGACCAATCAGGTTAATTTGATTTGTTGCGTCCGCGAGCGCTGGGACTTCGTCTGCAATGTCCTGTGGTAAATCTGTATAATCTTCCGGGATAAACGGTGGCGGTTGCGAACACGCCCGTGTACCGCCATTCTGACGCACTTCTTCCCATACTTGATTAAACAATGTCAACGCGCCCGAAGGTTCATTGACGCGGTTAATGATGGCAAGCAGTGACGTACGATGTGGAATAATGCGCGCTGGGTCAAGCGTAGGTGTGAGCACAATCGTCGGTTCCAGATCAACCACTTCCTCGGTAATTTCTACCTCGGGTGTGCTGTCCACCACAACCGGCACAATGCTGTCTTCAATCGCTGTTATTTGCTCATCTAACGGCGGTAAGCTTTCACTCAATTCGTCGAGGTCGGTCACGAGTGCAGCAATTGTCGCTTGATCGGGTATGTTTGCTTCAGTGTTATTGCCACATAAAGCATCAAAAGACTCAATCCCGCTGTCTAGCGTGCTCAACGACGCGTTGATATTATTAGCAATCGTGAAAATCTCAAAATTAGCTGATTGGACTTCCGGTGGCACAGCATAGCGTTCCGGGCGATTAAGCGCGACATCACAATTTACCGGAATACCTTCTGCTGTAAGCTCGGATAACTGGCTTTGTAACGTGGTGGCATCCGCATCAATTGCATCCACCATCAAATGTAAATCCGCCAGCGTATCCAGCTCTGCATTACCGGTGTTGGCAGTTCCGAGCGCGACAAGAATATCCCCGTCGCCATCTTCACTGGAAAGAAAGACCATTGCATTGATGCCAATCAGAAGCACCAACGAAACAACCAGAAGCAAATTGAATCGGCTCAAAATTTTCTGCGCTAATCCACCACCTTTGACCTCAACACCATCGAGTGTGATCGTCGTCAACAAGTCATAGATTTGCTCATTGTCATCGTTCAGTAACGCATCGGTCACCGGTTCACCCGGTTCGCGGGTAATCGCATTGTCCAGCGCTTTAAATTGCCCCAGTGCATATGCCGTTGCCGCTTCCATCTTGGGGTCTTTATCCCCACGATACACTTTAGCTAGGGCGCTAATCGCCTTCGGAGCACCCGACTCCCCTAGCCAGCGTGCCGCCTCAACACGTTTTTCAATGCCATGCTTACGTCTAAGGATGATCCTCATATTCTTTTGAACATCACGTTCAAATTTTTCGATGGCGGCTTCCATATCACCATCATCATCGAGATCATCAAACCCATCCATATCGTCGAAATCAACCATAGTAAGTAGTCCGATATTTAGTGCGTGTATTCATAGTCCTATGATATGCTACTTGTGCATATCACGAAAGTCATTCAACTACATTTTGTATGTGGAAAAATTAATGGGCGGTTTGCGCCATAATATTATGAATGTGAAGATTATCGGCGCTTCTTCGCCAGCAAACCACGATACAGGCTATCCATATCGTTCACAAGTTGATTCATACTGTAGGTGGATAACATGGTTTGTTGCGCTTCGTGTATATCAGGTGGAGACTGCACCATAGAGATGATAGCAGTTGCCAGTGCGTGTGGGTCATCCGGTGTGACAAGCGTGCCCAAACGCCCACCATTGAGCAAATCCGGCACGCCACCGACCTCCGTCGCCACAACCGGACATCCTGCCGCCAATGATTCAATTACAGAAACAGGCATCTCCTCATGATGGCTACTCACCACAGACACGTCAAGATCGCTATAAATCGCGGATAAGTTCGATTGCCAGCCCGTGAAAATGACCGCATCCCCTAACTGATAGTCATCAACGAGGGTTTCTAAGGCTTCACGCTCATCGCCATCGCCAATAATGACAAATTTCGCATCCGGCAAATCGCGTGCGATACGTAACGCCGCCTGCAAAAACAACTTATGATTTTTGACCGGCACCAAACGCCCAATGATACCAATTAACGGCGCACTGTCCGGTATGTTCCACTCCGCACGGAAAAAACCCTGTTTTCGAGATATTTGTGCAAAAGCATTAAGGTCTAAGCCGAGTGGTAAGACCGTGATATGACCCCGTCGGGTAATGTGATACTGTTCCACCAATTCACGACGAAGCGTTTCACTCAACGTCAACAAAACATCGGTCATACGTGCGACAATGCGTTCCACTTGTATGAATACCCATGTTGTGACCGGGTTATAAATGCCGGCAAAGGCGTGATTATGATAGGTATGCACAATCACCGGAACGCCTTCATAATAGGCGGCAACGCGACCAATAAAACCCGCTTTAGACGTATGTGTATGCACAACATCTGGCTGATATTCACGGATGTAATTCCGTATTGCACGGAGCGCCCGTAAGTCATCAAATGGCGTAAAAACACCCCCCAATTCAGGGATAATATGCGGTTTCACGCCATATTGCGCGGCAAAATAGCCCATGTCACCTTCTGTGGCGGTGCTTGCTCCACAAATCACCCGCACCTCATAACCGCGCTGTGTAAATCCATAGGCAAGCAAAGTGGTATATATCGTCGGTCCGCCGATATTCAAGCGATTGATAATATGTAAGACGCGTACCGGACGTTCATCTATGCCATTATCCATTATGGCTATGCCTCACGATACCAGTCAACCGTATGCGCCAAACCGCTTTCCAGATCAACCAATGGGGCAAAATCCAATAAGTCCTGTGCGCGACGAATATCCGCGCTAGAAAATTTAATGTCACCGGGACGCGCTGGGGCGTAATCCGGGGTGATGGATGTACCCATCACACGGTTGAGTGTCTCAATCAACGTATTTACAGATACGCTTGTGCCCGTCGCCAGATTCATGACCTGTCCATTGGCATCCGGTGCTTGTGATGCTAGGATGTTGCCGTGTACGATATTGTCGACATATGTGAAATCACGCGTCTGCTCACCATCGCCGAAAATTGTCGGTGTTTCACC
>DAOTXB010000008.1:0-8707 GCA_034435575.1 Anaerolineae bacterium | reverse complement strand
ACCAACCAAGTACCCGTATTGTTCGATTGGCGCTCAAACAGTGGCTCCCCGACTGGATCAGAAACGGTGCCAGCCGCGGTTGGTGTAACACCCGGCGAGATTATCTTCACCTCACCTTCATTCACGACGATGATTATTTCCGTCAGTGGGGTCGATCAGGATACGAAAGCTGGTAATGCAACGCCCTGTGATATTGACCTGAGCATCACCAAAACCGTAGACAATCCTACGCCACAAACGGGGCAAGCCTTCAATTATACGATCACGCTGACAAATGCTGATACGCAGGATGCGTCCGGTATTGTTGTGAATGATCTATTACCCGCATCATTGACATTATTACTTTCTACATCGAGCACGGGCACCTATGATCCCGGTACAGGCAATTGGTCTGTTGGGGCGCTAGCGAGTGGGAGCAACGCCACGCTCACACTTAATGTGGCATCAAACACTGATACAGGCGGTAGCACGATTACAAATACAGCGTCCATTACCGCCTCCAACCAACCGGACGCAAACACCGCTAATAACACCGATTCTGCATCAGTGACCACCACGCCACTAGCCGATCTCATTGTCACGTTCTTCACCGTCTCCAACGGGAATCCGCAAGAAAGTGAATCAATCACCTACGAGGTGCGTGTCCGTAATATAGGCGGGGATACCGCCACTAATGTACAGCTGAGTGTGCCCCAACCAGCAGGTGTGACCTACACTGGCGGTAGCGCAACTATAGGCACCTTTGACACGTTCACGGGGGCGTGGAATCTGGGGACATTGAATACAGTTGATGTTGCGATCTTGAACATCACCGCGACAGTCAATACTGGAACAGGTGGTTCGACCATTACAAATACGGCGACGGTCACTGCTTCAGATCAACTTGACCCTGCGGCTGGGAATAATAGCAATTCGGTCAATATCACCGTAGAGCCTACAGTGGACATTGCCGTGAACAACAGCGCTAACACCACGTTCCCTTATGTAAATGACACCATGACCTTCACTGTGAGTGCGTTGAACTTCAGCGCCGCGACAGCGACCAACATTGTCATTACGGAATTACTACCAGCAGGTCTGGTCTATGTCTCAGATACTTCTGGTGGCGCATATAACCCTGTTAATGGTCAGTGGGCAATTCCCAGTCTCGGTCCATCAGCAAATACGTCTATTCAAATCACTGCGACACCAGATGGATCACAATGCTGTATCACTGTGAGTGCTGTCTTGACTTCGCTCGATCAAGTAGATGCCAATAGTGGCAATAATACATCCACAGTCAACCTTAATGTGCGTGTTGGTGATGTTGGGGTTGGTCTTGCGGTAGACAATCCGATTCCGAATGAATCTGATACCGTCACCTATACGATTACTGCGGACACAGGTCTTGCCTCAGGACCGATGACCAATGTCCAGATTTTGATGCCCTTGCCCGCTGGCGTGACGTTTGTGTCTACAACGGGCAGTATTGGTACTTACGATAGTGGGACGGGTATCTGGACAATTGCAAGCATTCCACCTGGCTTTGTTTACACAATTAACGTCCTTGCAACGGTGGATGTCGGTACAAGCGGAAGCACCATCACCGCAACGGCGACGTATAGCTCATCCACCGAGCCGGACACGGAAGGCACCAACAATGCGGCATCCGCCGGCATCACGGTGCAGTAACGCCAAGTCTATTCACGCTAGAATTCGAACAGCCATCACATATCAGATGGCTGTTTTTGATTTCAGATTTGAGATAGTGGATTATGACGCGTTGAGCACATCCTGAATGGTCGAGGTAATGAGTTCAGGTTCGGTGCCATAGGAGAAGATTGTCGTCAATTGTCCATCAGGATTCAGCAGATACATATTCGCGCTATGATCTACCGTATAATAGCCATTTTCGTCTGCGTCGTTGAGCGTGTAGCGCAGGCTGTAATCCGGCATAATCTGATTCAGGGTGACGACATCGCCACTCATGCCGATGACGTAATCGGACATATTGCGACGGGCAATATAATCCGCCATCACTGCTGGTGTATCCCGCTCACCATCCACGCTGATATAAACAAATGCCACATCCTCTGCCTGATCGCCCAGTTGTTCATAGACATCACGATAATCAAGCATGGTCAACGGGCATACATCCGGGCAATTGGTGTAACCGAAGAACATCAAGACTGCCCGACCCTGTAAATCGCCGATGGCTAATGATTCGCCCGTGTGTGCAGGGAGAGAGAAGTCGATTACGTCGCGGGGTGGGTCAATCAAACTTGCACCACCCGCGGCACTAGTCAAAAAATTATCAAATTCGCTATTATCGTTGTCATCCAGCAAAATGTTGAGTAATGCAAAGATCAACACGCCAGAGATCAATAATGATACGACGAATACACCGATGAGTAAGCGTGCGGGAATGGGTTTCTTTTGTGTGGATGGTTCCGGTTGTGTCTGTGTTTCAGGAGTTTTCTCTGTCATAAGGCTTTCTGATTACAATACGATTGTTGATTAAAATAGAAGCTAATTGTCGGATTGTGCTTTATTTTTCATGTCTTTACGTAACAACCACCGACGAATGCCGTGCATCACACCAACACTGACAAAAGAAATAATCGTCAATGTTAGCATAAACGGTAAGGTTGCTCCGGCGGCATTGGGTCGCCCACAGGTGAAATCCCACAAAATGTCGGGCACATTGCGGAGTGTTTGCAGATCTTGAATATAGGTCAGGCTAAACAAGCCGATGAATATGCCAGCCATCCCCACAAACACCATCGCCAGTAGCAATAAAAAAGGAGCATCAAAGGGCGATTCAACATTGGATTGTGGAGGAAGCGGTTGATTTTCGGTTGCCATGAATTTCTTTACATCCTGTGATATAACAGCAAAAATAGGGATGATCCATGCCAATGCACAGATCATCCCCCGGTTTATTGTGTGTATTTATGGTGAAAAGCTAACGCCCCAGAAACCATCGGTCAGATTGATCGCGCTGACCAACACCGGACCCCACATCAACAGATTGGAGAAAATCAGTATGAAAACCCACAGTCGCCAGTTTTCAAAGATTTTCGGGATATGTACGTCCTTTGGTGCGCTCGTCGCAACAGGAACAACCTCGTCATTTTTCTGTTTATCAATTTTCTCGCTAAAGAAAATCGTCCCGATAATGACTACGTATAAAGCGATGGAACTGAGCAGAAGTAAGCCACCCGCCACAGCTGACAGATTCAACCAGTCCACTGCACGTTCAGGAACATATGCCAGCGGATCACCAATGTCTGAACGACGAACTGCGCCCTCTAGTCCAGCACGTCCCATCGAACCGGCGAAGATCAACATGCCGAAGAACCATAGATAAACGTGCGCGAGTGCCAATTTTGGCATGTATAACTTGCGTCCGGTTAACTTCGGCAAAATCCAGAATAGAATACCCATGTAGGTCATGAAGACTGCCCCACCGAGTGTGGTGTGGAAGTGTCCGACGACCCATGTGGTGTTGTGCAGGGCAACGTTCATATTAAAAGAGGCATTCATCAAGCCGGTGACACCACCGAAGACAAACAACCACATCCCGCAGAATTGTGCGGCAATGACCGGATCGCCCCATTGGACTTTCCACATCCAGTCTAGCAGACCGGTTGCACCACGTTTACGCCCGGAGCGTTCAATGGTTGCGCCGATGTTAAAGGCGGTCAAAAAGCTCGGTGCGGCGACGACAAAGGTCAACAGACCGTGCATCAATTTTGCAGATTCACTCACACCAGGATCAACAAACAGGTGATGTACGCCGACGGGGATTGAGAAGATCATCAGCATGACGAACGCCGCTCGCGCCATCGGGTCACTGAAAAGGCGTACTTTCATCTGGATCGGGAGCATGGTATACCACGAGACATATGCCGGAATCAGCCAGAAATAGACGAGTGGATGCCCGAAGAACCAGAATAAAATACGTGTTACCTGTACGTCGGTGGTATCGATAATGCCCAATGATAGGGGCAAAACCATAAATAACACCTCAACGGCAACACCAAGCGAAGCCGTAAACCACATCGCGAAGTTACACAAAATAGCGAAAGTTGCTAACGGTACGGCTTCACCTTCATTGTCCTTGCGCCATTGGAAGTAGGTCAGGAACACGTTGCCCAGACCAATCCATGTGCCGACGATCACCAGCGTCAAGCCAATGTAAAATGTCGGGTGTGCAATCATCGGGGCATAGAACGTGTACAGCACATTCGCTTCACCTAGAATAATCGCGCCTGCCGCCAATACCAGACCGACGAACATCATCCAGAACGCCACCCATGCCGCCCGCATATCGAATAAGGGACGTTGTAGTGAGCGTTGCACGACGAAATAACTTACGCCCATGATGAAGAAGGTGGTGAATACGAGCGCGTTCAATACGCCGTGTGCGGTCAATGCTTGATAGTAATAGGAAAAAATTGGCATATCCCACTGGAGCGCGGGCGCACGACGGAATGTCTGGAATGGACCAAGCAACACGCCGATAGCAAGTGCCAGCATCGCTACAAAAATGTGCGAACCGATGAGTAAGCGTTCCCCTTCTAAGAGCACGCGTTTGGGAAATTCGAGAACAGGTGAACCCGTGTTTTCTAATGCACCGGGTTGTTGTACAGATTGCATACAGTAAAATCTCCTAATGTGTCGTCATTAATCGTTACTAAATCGTTACTAATTTAGTCGTTTGCCTGTGCGACTTCGTCACTGGCTGTCACAGTAATACCGGCGTGCATCGCGTGATGCAGTCGTCCGCAATACTCATGACAAATGTAACGAAATTCCCCCGGTTCGTTAAAGGTGATTTCTGCCCGCGCAACATGCCCTGGAATAACTTCAAAGTTAATGTTGTGGCGCTCAATAATGAACCCATGGGTGATGTCTGCACTGGTGACGTTAAAGGTTACGGTAGCGCCTTCTGGCACGACGATTTCTGCCGGGTCAAATGACCACATACGGGCAACCATAATCACGTTGTATTCGTTGTTGCCCATGTCATACACGCCAGGATTTGCAAATTCGGTTTCGTCCAGACGTGTCGGGTTGATGAACCCACCTGCATCCGGTGCGCGCACACCAAACACAACAGCACCAGCGATCAATGCGGCGAAAAACACGCCCAGAATACCCGTAAATGCGATAATATAGTAACGTTCATACTCATGGATATGCATCCGTTAAGCCCCCCTCAGTATGAAAATCTCATAATAACTCAGTAGATAATAGATGGCATAAAATATCAGCATCAGCAACACAAAGGCGAGTGCTCCTCGTGGAACGACATTAACACCACCGTCATCTTCAATTTCTGTGGCGATAATCGCCGCCGGTTCCTTAGCTATGATAGCACTTGTGCCCTCTACGGATGTTTCGTTTCCGAGCACATCATGCACTTTGTTAACTGTTTCTTCAACAGTTTCAGTCACTGTCTCTTGCGCTTTTTCAACCGTGTCTTCGATGGTTTCGGCTACGTCTTCGATTGGATTGTCATTGGTATCGGATTCAGGTGTGTTTTTGGTCTCATCACTCATACAATAGTCCCTTCCCTCTTGAGTGTTGAATAACAAATTTTAAATGATTGCAGTTGGATCACATCGTAGCGAGCGTCAGGGTTGAACCGACCCCGCTACGGTGATGTCGCGTCGTTGGTTACTCGTCGAGTGTTAGCAAGTAAGCCACGAGGTCAAAGATTTCGTCTTCGCTGAAAACGTCGGTGTAATTTTGTGGCATCAAGCCCTCTGGATAAGCCGGATCGCCCTCAACAATGTAGTCATTCGGATGGACGATTGAGTTATACAGATAAACGATTGCCGGTTCGCCTTCAACACGATCTTCAGCCATCGTTGGGATGTTGAGCAAGCCCGGACCAATCAAACGCACATCAGCGTTTGCGTTGTGGCAATTGGAACACGCGAAGCCGGTTGAGGTCATCTGGTTGAACAGTGTTTCCCCATTGTCCGCGTCCGCGCTCATCACGCTATCGACAATCGCTTGATGTTCGGCACTCAGTTCAGATTCTTCCACAACGTCAGGTTCGTCATCACTTGTTGCCTCCACAACGACAGGCTCACCGTCCGCAGGTGTCGTATCTCCCGTTTCATCCGATTCCTCATCGAGGATATAAGCGATCAGGTTTGCAATATCGAGGAAACTCTGTTCTGCTACCCAATCTGCATAGTCTTCGTTGTCATTGATCGCATCATAGATGGCTACGGATGGCGGTCTATCCGGGTTACTCTCCACTGCATTTACGGCGACTTCGAGCAAATCATCCGGGATTGTATCGTCACTTTCAACCAGGCTTGCACCAAATTCAGCCTCACCCACGCTCAACAAACGGCGGGTACGCAGGTCTGCGTCGCTGTATTCTGGCTCAGGGTCTGTTGATTCAGCGACAGCATCATCTACATCGGTTGTGTCCGTATCGTCGGTATCTTCTGCATCATCATCCGCGACTTCTTCGGTGGCGGTGTCATCTGCGTCAGCCTCGTCATCTACAACTTCTTCAGCATCGGCTTCTTCGGTATCCGCGCCCGCATCCTCATCGACAGCTTGTTCGCCTGCCTGTGCAACTGCAACCGGCGTGTCGGTCAGCGTCATTAAATACGCCACGATGTCATGAATTTCGGCATCACTATAAATTTCAGTGTAATTCTGTGGCATCAAACCTTCAGGATAAGCCGGATCGCCCTCAACAATATAGTCATTCGGTGCGACGATGGAGTTATACAAATACCGTTCTGCGACCTGCCCTTCCACGCGTTCTGCCGCCGCATGTGGGATTTGCCACAGACCCGGACCGATCAACCGGACATCATTTTGTGGGTTATGACAATTTGAACACGCGAAACCAGTGGAGTTCGACTGATTGAACAGCGACTCGCCATTACCAGCATTTGCGTTAGCGACTAACGTCACCATTTCGTCAGCGGGTTCTTCGTCCACAGTTTGGGCTGTGTCCGATGTCTCATCAGTTGCATCATCTTCCGTTGTATCAGTTTCTGCTGTAGTAGTTTCTTCAGTGGTATCTGCTGTCTCATTTGCGGCAGTGTCATCCTCAGGGACGGCATCCGCGACGGGGGTATTGGTTGGACGTGGTATTGGTGTTGTGTCCGGTAATTGTCGCCCACATGAGGCAAGCAAGAGTGATAACATCACCACAGATAGCAACCTGAAGTGCTTCATAAAGTATTTCCCCTTACATTACAAAAGCCCATTTCGATGGTCATTATATGAGCATTAGATTAATTTCGCAAACTTTATTAGACCTCAAATTCGGCGATATTCAACGGAAAAGGGCGATATGTCACAACTAACAGATGACAGGTGTCACCATTATTAATAAAGGAGCGCTTAATCGTAGGAAATTGTAATAGTTTTGGCATGTGAATCGCGATATTCTGGCGTGTAAATTTGATTATTTATGCCAATATTGAGGGATAATCGGGGAGGATTGGTGCAAAATTATATTAGATTACAGCATGTGCTCAATCTACGAAATTCTTTATAATGCGTAGGAATTTTAAAAATGTAATGTGATCGCGGGGTTAAATCAATTACATGAATTGGCTGAGTGCAGATATTTAGAATCAAAAATCCGCCGGAAGTTCACCGATTCTGGCAGATTTAACTTTGATATAAAGTTTATACGAGTTACATTCCCCAGCTAATCGCCTTATATTCAGGATGTTTCAAAACATAGGCTCTGATGAATGGGCACAGTGGTTGCACCTTAAAGCCTTGATCTTTCGCATACTTGAGCGCAACTTCTGCCAATTGATTAGCAATTCCACGACCTTCTAGTTCAACGGGTACTTCTGTGTGGGTGAAGATGATGTTATTGCCTGAACGCATGTACTCTGCAACGGCAACTTTTCCGTCCACAGTCGTCTCGAAGCGATTTTCTTCCTCATTATTGACAATGTCTAAATTACTTGAGTCAAATTCTGCCATTATGTACTCCTCATTACACTAATCACCATTACTAATCGGACTTTAGTCCACTTATGATGAAATTATAGGCGATATGCGTTCAGCTTGTAAATTTGAGTTGTATTAGAACCATCGTCTAACCATTGAGGGCTTCTGCGCGTAATTTGATCTCGTTATTCATATCGACAAATCCCTTTGGCGCATCTTTCATAAACGGTAAGCGCTTGAAGATCGGTGATAACAGACCGCTATAATGCTCATAGTTATACAATTCTGTCTGCCCTTCGCCCAGATCGGTCAATACAAAGTGATGTTCACCATCAAACAGACCCTTTAACCCCGTTTTTTGCACCCATGCAAAATGACGGGAAGTGTCTAGCATAATCACATCCGGCTCAAAACTATAAGCTAACCCACCCGGCATGGATAAGCGTAGTTTGATCGTCTCACCGAGGCGTGGTGGTTCACTTTGCTCAGGTATTAGCATTGTGCTCCATTGGTCATAGTCAGAAAATGTGATGAGTACGCTCCAGACTATTTCAGGGGGCGCATCAACGATTGTGGTTGCTTCAATAGTGAACATGCAAAACTTCTCCAAGAATGTCTATTGCGGAATATCGTTTGGTGAGTCAAATATAATTGTTTTGCCTCTTACCGCACTTGCAGATTCTGACGTGAGATAGACCAAGTATTTGCCGGCATTATCTGCACTGACCCACTCCGGTTGCACATGCGTTCCACGCCAGCGTGTTTTAACGGG
>DAOTXB010000007.1:0-14982 GCA_034435575.1 Anaerolineae bacterium | reverse complement strand
ACATTAGGACGCAAGAGGATGTGTGGTGGATGCGCTTCTAACCTTTCTTGATGCACATGCCACGCCATAACCCGAAATGATCGCCACATCGAAGACAGCATACTGGGTGTTTTCGACCACATCGAATTAGTAAAAAACGAAAAGGGTAGTTCAAATCCCATAATCGCGCTAATGGGGTCTACCCATGGGTTGTCTTTTTCTAAGGCAGGGTAAACATCTACCGCAATGATATTGCTTGCGCCAATTTCATGGGCAACGTGGGTTGCGAGGCTATCGACGACCCCACCATCCGCAAGTTCCATGCCATCAATCGTAACCGGTGGGAAAACTGCGGGTACGGCGCTACTAGCAAGTATTGCTGGAATAAGTTCACCACGGTTCAGGATGATTTCTTTACCATGCAACATATCAACAGCCATCACAACTGTCGGAATGTGCAGATCTGAAAATGTTTTGTTGGCTAATGCATCACCGAGTTGGGCTTCTACTGTACGTTGGCGGGCGCGAGCACTGAACAAATTCATACTGAACAAATTTGTACCCTGTAAATTACTAATCCTGTCAATTAGTGCGTCCATGGGGACGCCTGCCGCGTACAAACAGCCGACGATTGCGCCCATACTTGTGCCTATGATGTTATTAATAGGGATTCTCTCGTCTTCTAGCACCTGTAGCACGCCGATGTGTGCAATACCCCGGCTTCCGCCGCCACCAAGAACTAGAGTTATGCCATCCTGTTGCTGTATCATGTCGTCAGTTTTTCTCCTCTACCAATAATCGTCGTAAGACTTTTCCAATAAATGATTTGGGCAATTCTTCACGGAATTCTATTTCCCAGGGGACTTCATATTCTTCTAAGCGCCGTTCACATAAGGTAATCAATTCATCTTTTGATAATGTTGTACCCGGTCTTGGAACAACAAAAGCTTTTACCTTTTGCCCTGCAGTTGCGGCTTCTACACCCACAACAGCAACTTCCAGGACTTTGTTATGTTCATACAACACTTCTTCAACATCACGCGGGTAAACGCTATAATCGCCTGTCATGATGGTATCACGTTTTCTGCTGATAATCTTAAAATAGCCATCTGGGTCCATAATAGCGACATCACCTGTATAAAGCCAACCCTCTTTGAGCGTAGATTCGGGGTCAGTAGAAGAATCTTCTCCCCAATAATCATGCATAACCTGTGGACCTTTGATAACCAGTTCTCCTATATTTCCGGGTGGAAGTGTTTCGCCCGTAGAAAGATCAACAATACGCGCATCGGTATTTGGAAGCGGTATGCCGATTGACCCAATTTTTCTCACGCCATACAGTGGATTGGAATGTGTAACTGGAGAGCATTCAGTAAGCCCATAGCCTTCGACCAATCGTCCGCGTGTTAGTTTTTCAAATTCTTCCTGTACTTCAATTGGTAGCGGTGCCGCGCCGCTGATGCACGCTTTGATCGAGGATAATCCATAACTACGCACATTTTTGGCATGATTTATGGCTGTGTACATTGAGGGCACACCGGGGAAAAGCGTTGGTTTGTACTTTTTTATGTTTTCAAGGACTTGATTAAGTTCAAAAACTGGTAACAAGATCATGGTGGCACCCAACGTAATAGGAATATTCATAGCCGCCGTCATGCCATAGCTATGCACAAAGGGAATCACCGATAGAAATGTTTCTTCGCCATAGGTTATATCTGGCACCCAATGTCGCGTTTGCATCGCATTTGCGACTAGATTGGCATGAGACAAACAGACACCTTTGGGTTCGTCGGTGGTTCCACTTGTGAATACAATCACTGCGAGATCAGATGGCTTTACATCGATGTTGAGTGGCGTTTCATCGGTTTCATCGATGAGGCGTGTCATTGCCAATCCGATGCGCTTCGTTTGCTGATAGTCTACAGTTGCTCCTGTTGTAAGCTGGTTTTTGTAAGCACTTTCTTCGATGATTTCACGAATATCAGCGAAGATTACATTTTCTAAGGATGTATTTTGTTTGACAGCTTCCGCAAGAGTGGCATATGAACGCAGGGTAATAAGTATCTTTGCTTCCGTGCGTGCAATCTGTTCAATAATCCCTTCTGGTTTTGCATCTGGATTTGGCAAAACAATCACACCGCCAACTTTGAGAATGGCATAATATGACACAATAAATTGCGGTGAATTCGGTAGTACGATCATCACTCTATCGGTGGGTTTCACACCTAGACCATGCAAGGCACGAGCGAACTGATTGACACGATTATTCAACTGTTGATATGTCATCGTGACATTATAAAAAACAATCGCTTTGTTTTTTGGTAACCAATTTGCGGCACTTTCCAAAAAGCGATGCACAGGTTGGCGGGGCACAGGAATAGTATGTGGTGTGCCTTGACTGTAACTGGTAAGCCAGGGGCGACGCGCCAATAATTCGTCAGTTTCTCCGCTTGCGCGCCATGAATTTTTACGTTCTGTATCATCAATAAAGCGTTCAATTGCACGATTCACCGCGTAATAGCGTTCTAGTTGAACTTTATGCTTTGCGGAACCTACATCGTATACTTCCGCTTCTGGTACCATTTTAGCAACATCATCAAAAACATAACGCGGGAAATAGTTGTCACGCTCGCCGGTGATAATCAGGGTTTCGGTGGTGATATTACGCATATGGGACCAACCCTGCCATTTACGCATGTTATTGAACATCATCCGCTTCATGACATGCACTTCTGCATTCCATTTTGGACGATAGTCCCACCATAAACGATAAAAGGCGTTCGGAATACGCGCCGCGAGCGATGCGATTTTGGGTAATGGGTATTCTCCCGCAGTAGCAATAAGCACCAATTTTTCCAGCCGGTCTCCATGGGAATTTGCGTATTCAACACATATTGATCCACCAAAAGAATGCCCTACGAGGATGAACTTATCCGGTAATTGTAAGGTTTCGACAATATTATGGAGATCTTCAACCATTTCATCCATTGTATAGCGTGTGTACGGTGCGTCACTTTGCCCGTGCCCACGCAGATCGGGTACAACAACGCGATATTGATGCGCGAAATGATTGATCTGGTATTCCCATGTCTCTGCACATCCGGCGTATCCATGTACAAACATGATAGTACGGTCTACAGCTTCGGGCCAAAGATCAATCACGCTGAGTACATCGCCTGCAATGCGGTGAATGGGAACATCAACCCTATAGAGGTCAAAATCTAATTGAATATCTTTACGTTTAATGCCACGTAATTTCTTTTTCATCAGATCATCTCAAATAGTTTGTAATTTGTACATAATAGCGATAATCAGAGGGTATAGCGAATTTGTGAGGGCTTATTATGTTGGAAGCGCGTAGAGGATAGACTATATAGGGAGACAGTTGTATGTCGCCCTATATTGGTGCTTTTTATGAGGATTACCAGCGTGTCCCCGGATAAATCGGTGGCAGAATGGTCATCGTTTTTGCAAGATCTTGTAACTGTTCTGTGTTATGTTCATCCGCTGGCAAGACAACGTGTACACTGATGCCATTCTCTTGAGAGGTATTGACATCATCCAGTGTAGGGAAGCCGGTGTATCCATCAGTGAGCAATAATGCACGACGTACATCGGATTGATCAGCGAGTAAATGTTGCATGACGCAGTTAATACTGGTGCCACCTGTTGTTTTGATGCGCCCTGACTTGAGATCATCAAATGGGAATGGCTGGATGATTGTCGAAAATTGAAAGACTTCTGCTTTCCCTTTAGCGACATATGGCACGATTAACCCCATTAGATAGGGGAGTATCTGTGACATTGAGCCAGATACATCCAGATAAACATATGCCTTACCCGGTACTTCCGGTACGCGCGCACGGGTTGTTCCCGGCTGTGACCAGAGTGTTCCCGGTGCGCCGAGTGATCGTCTTGCGTGTGCTGTGCGATCCCGCGCATTCGGTAAAACGCTAGTACCAGAAATTCCTCGAACATCCTTTTTAGCTTTACGGCGTTGTTCACCGATATCCGGATTCATGCAATGGCGCAGTACATCCGAAAATTTTCGTCTGGCACGTTCTGCGGCACGCTCCACGTCAGACAGGATGAGTTCTTTTTTCCCGCCTTTACCACGATCTTTCGGACCAGCTAAAGGTGTTTTGGGCCAGCGTTTGACGACATCTTTCATGATGTCCTTCATCGCAGGGTTATCAAGCAATTTGCTTTCTTTCGCGCCATCTGCGTTATCGTTTCCATGATCGCCGATGAGCACAACGTCGGCTTCTTCCCATAACAAGCCGTTTTCTTTGGCATATTGATAGAGCAGGGCAAGGATTTCCGCATAGAAAGGTGGATTGATGCTCTTGTCATTTCCTGTAGGGTAAAGGCGTTGTAAAACATCTAGCGTTCCGTCTGGTCCAACGTCAGGATATTTTGGATTGTTGGGCCAACCGTCTGGCGGACGCAATAAAACACTAGGGAAGTTGTCAATCGGGTTGACCTTCTCGAAAAATCCCCGATATTCAGGTCCGGGGAATAACCGTGATAACCCTGCATTAATCACTGTATCGAAAGCAATATTGTGGGCAGGAGTTGCGCGTGGATACATGCGCGTGTGTGCAAGCATAATATGCCAGAGTTCGTGCATCACAAGTAGGAACAAGTGCTCATCACGCTGGCAATATTTTTTCACGAAATCAGGATTTATCAATAGTCGTGGTCGGTAAACACACTCCACTGCCGCTGTTGGAATTTTTTTAGTGAGGACAATATCTGCTAATCGACAGAATGTCTCCATTTCAAAAGTCGCCGCTGGCATGCAACTGACTAAGCGACGGGTCAATTCCGCACTCTGTGGTGTCCGCATATTGTTTGGCTTCATCAATTGAAGTGTTCCTCCACGCAACCTGTCGCCCGCGCCAGTGCAATTAGGCGTGGCTCGTTTGTGACCAACGATCTTTCCATAAACCCGACATCCAATGTCAGGGGTGCGTTGGCTAATAATAGGTCTGCGCGGGTACGGGCTAGAACATTGAGTACCAATAACATATCGATTGAACGCAGGCAGGCTGTTTTGCGTTTAGGGTTCTCTGCTGTGTCCTCCTCATCGTCGTAGTATTCGTCGTCATTGTTATCATTCTGGCTACTCTGATTATTCGGCTGTTCTGGTTTAGCCGCGATGATCTGTTTAGAATGGTCTTTCCACGGGTAGACCAGCATTGCGCCTTTCATATCGTATGTCTGCCATGCGGCGTCCATCTGTTCGATGAGTGCGTCTACGGTACCTCCGCCTTGAGCTAGTGCTTTGGTAAGTTCCGATGCATTGGAATAATTAAGGTTGATATTTGCGCCCAGCAAACGATGGAAGGGATCGCCCAAACCATCTAAATTAAAGCGTACAAATGGTTCTGATAATGGGCTAATCTCCCAAACGACTTCCGATGAACCGAAGCGACTAGGTACGCCACCAAAACGTGAGGCTGAACGATTATTGTTTTTCTGATTATTATTGTTTCGTCCAAAGCGTGACGAAGAGGCGTTTTTTGCTCGCGAGAGCAACGGATTATTGTTCTTCTGGTTATTGTTATTATTCTGCTGATTGTTTTGATTGTTGTTTTGTTGATTATTTCGTGCAAAACGGGAGAATCCTGTTGCCGAACCACGATTATTGTTTTGATCGTTCTTCTGGTTGCTCATGATTCACTCCTATCTTTAATACCAAATGTGACTAGGTCAGCACGAAATTGTTCAAGTTCATCCTGCCACTTGTGATTCTTCCAGCGATCTGGAAATCCGCTAAAGACAAAATTTTGCATCATCTGCTCGATGTAATCTGGTTTCTTAGGACGGGTGCCTTGCCAATTTGTCAATTCTTGCCATGTATTCGTAAGATAGCCCGGTGTTAAAGTTGTTTTCATCGGGCGTGGTTCAAGCACCTGTCGCGCTAGCTTCGCCAGTGGTTCCCATGCCGCGGGTCTCAGGTTGCGCCGCTCCTGGAATGCGAGAAACATCGCGGTAGCTAGCCCGACCTGTCGTGCATCGGATTCTTCTTGCCCGAGTGCCTGTGTAATCAATCGTGAAAGGTCATCATCATTGAAATCAAGTTGGTCAGCAACGATAATCCGCTGTACAGGGTCTGTTTCTTGTAGGATGTGTCGCCAGTCGTCATTATCGCTAAGACTAGCAATTTCCCATGCTTGCCTATGTGTTGCAATCAACGTTGCCGGGGCAGGCGGGACTTCTGATGCGCTCTGTGGCATACCATATACAATAGCCAGTTGGGCGCTGAATTCAAGGTCACCTTCGTCCACATTTTCCAAGACCATGCGCGCGGCGTGAATCGCACACACTGCCCGTGCAAGCATACGCGCTCGACGCGGACTCTGCGCTAATTTTGCTTGGTCAAGCAAATCCATCACATACATAATATAGTCAGTGAGCCACTCATTGAAGTTTCCTTCAATTTGAGGGATGAGATCTACACATCGCTCAATTAAGGTGGCAAGGTCAGCTTCATTCGCTTGCACTAATGCTTCGCTGGATTGTGTGCTCTTTTGCTTTACACCTTCCCATGAGATCAATTGCCGTCGATCTTCATGCGACAGGTTACGCCAATCCGGTACGGGCACAACAAACGGAAAACGATCTGCTAGCGCCGGGTCTAATGGTTCTGATCCCAGATAATAATTGCTACTGCTATTGCTATCCATTTCTTCTGGCGCTGGTGGGTTCATTGCCGCCCATCGATGTTGTAAATTATCGAGTGGTATCCCTACAACTTTGCGTTCATGAATAATCGGGAACAACTTGTTTTGAAGGTCGGCACGACAACGGGATATTTCGTCGAAGAACACAAAGCCTGCATCCCAAATCGACCCCGGCGTAGGGACAAATCGTAAATTCTCGCCTGATTCATCCGGTAATGGGATGCCTACGAGGTCGTCATAATTCAATAATGAGGCGTTGTAATGGCGAATTTCTAGGTTGAGTGCGTGTGCCATTTTCTCGACTAAAAGTGATTTTGCGGTTCCATGTGGACCAACCAGTAACAGTGGTGATTGTGTTGCGAGTGCGGCGAGCAACACCGCGTCTAAATGTGACCAACCATATACTTCTAGCGCATTGGTAATGGTTTGTGAGGTGATTTCAGTCTTGTCCATTATTGCGTTTTCCTAGCTATATGATGATTTGAACTACAAGCGCATTCAAGATAATGTGCCTTAGATGAACTGTTTGATTATTGTAACGTCTTCGCTATGCTGGAAAAATAGGAGTAAATCCCTATCTTGATTAATGAGTGGCTTGGAGCTGTAATAAATTATAAGATTTTGAAGATGCCTCCAATAGATTTATTGCTGACATAATTAACCTTATCACAGTTCATTGGTCTGTCCCCCCTCATAATTGGGGGTAAGTGTGTTTAAAAAATTTTAAACGCGCAAACGAATTTTGTATGATCTAAGCACTACACTGCGTCTAATGAAATGTTAAACCCATTTTGGTAAAGTTTTTGATCAGAGATGTATTGTAGTGCTTGTATAGTTGCAAGATAAGGAATAGGGTCAGGTGAAAATCGACGTTTTCGAACATGAGGATGCGTTCGACGTTTTAAGTGTGGAGTGGAATGATCTCCTTGAACGTAGCGCTATGAATACTATCTTCAGCACATTGGAGTGGCAGAAAATCTGGTGGAATGTTTATACACCGGGGAACTTGTGGATCATTACCTGTCGTGATGATTCTGGACATTTAATGGGAATTGCGCCGTGGTTTACATATGAAGGCGATCAGGGAAAGATTGTATCTGCAATTGGTTGTGTTGATGTGACGGATTATCTTGATGTTATTATTGATAAAGACTGTATTGAGGCGGTAATGCAGTGTTACGCCGTCTTCCTCAAAGATCATCAATCAGACTTTTCTGCACTTAACTTATGTAATATTCCAGAAAAATCCCCAACATTCTCTGCATTTCCTGAAATCCTCGCTCAACATGGCTTTAAGACTCAGATGGAACAACTTGATGTCGCGCCTGCTATTCAACTTCCTGATGAATGGGCGGGGTATTTGAGTTTGTTAGATAAAAAAAATCGGCATGAACTACGCCGGAAAATGCGTCGTGCAAACGGAAATATGCACGAAGTTGACTGGTACATTGTTGATGACACACATGATTTAGAAGAACAACTTGAGCTATTCATTACGTTGATGGCGGCAAGCGATAGTGAAAAAGAAGAATTTCTTCAAGATGATATGAATACCGCCTTTTTCCGTGAGTTAATTCCTGTGTTATTTGAAAAAGGATGGGTGCAATTAAACTTCTTGACTGTTGATGGAGAAGCGGCCGCGGCATATCTTAACCTCGATTATGATAATCAAATTTTAGTTTATAACTCTGGTTTGTTGCGCGGGGATCACGATCACTTGAGCCCTGGTATTATCTTGCTTGCCCATAATATTCGGTATGCAATTGATCACAAATATCAGGTCTTTGACTTTCTACGTGGGGATGAGCCTTATAAGTATCATATGGGTGGTAAGAATATGGCTGTCTATGCGCTCCAGGCTCAGGTCAATGACTAGTTTATGTTTATTGGAGAGAACATGTCGCTAAATCGTATTGCTATTTTGAGTGTGCATGCTAGCCCTTTAGCGCCAATGGGTGGTAAGAAAACCGGTGGCATGAACGTGTATATTCGTGAACTCGCAAAGCAATTTGGCGAATCTGATATTGCCGTGGACATTTTTACGCGCCGAAGTGACCGCAACCAGCCTGTGATTGACACCACATTGGGCGCAAATGTGCGCGTAATCAATGTGAATTGTGGTCCTGCCCATGTGCTCAATCCTGATGAGATCTACCCTTATCTATCACAATTTGTCGCTGGTGTTATCGCGTTTTCTACCAAACAAAATATTAGCTATGATGTCGTTTATAGTCATTATTGGCTAAGTGGGTGGGTTGCATATAAGCTGAAAGAAGTTTGGAATATTCCTATTGTCCAAATGTTCCATACATTAGGGCACATGAAGAAGCGTATTCAGCAATCGTCTTCTCGTATACAGATGCTACCTGATGTGCGTATTCGTGTGGAAACACAGGTCGTGGAATGGGCGGATCGCATCATTGCCGCAACACAGGCTGAACAAGCACAATTATTGTGGTTATATCGTGCAGATCGTCGTAAGATTGAAATTGTTCCGCCCGGGGTAAATGCGGATCATTTTCATCCAATTCCTGAGGATGAAGCCAAAGTAAAACTTGGTATTGATCAGAACACCCGTTTACTGTTATTTGTCGGGCGGATTGAACCATTAAAGGCGGTGGATACAATTATCCAGTCTGCTGATCAAATTCTTGAGCAACGACCACAATTGATGCAAAAGTTGAGGATTGCTATTGTCGGTGGTGATCCAAATGATCCAAATGATACTGAATTGATGCGCTTGCAAAAGGAAGTCGCGGAACGCAACCTGGACGCTCATGTTCAATTTTTAGGCGCGAAGGGACATCCACTATTGCCTTATTATTACTCTGCGGCAGAGGCAGTGATTGTGCCTTCAGATTATGAATCATTTGGCATGGTCGCTCTGGAGGCGATGGCATCTGGTACACCGGTTGTCGCTTCTGAAGTAGGGGGATTAGCATTTTTAGTGCGCGATGGCGAAACTGGTTATTTAATCCCTGCGCGTGATTCTCAAGCACTGTCCGAACGATTACTCGAATTGTTGGAAACACCTCAGCACCGCCAGAGGTTGGGCAAGAACGCTGTCGAACTTGCCCAGCAATATCAATGGTCGAAGATCAAAGATCAGTTGCTTGATGTATTTGACGAATTGACCGGGAATTGCTCTCGTCAGCAGGTAGTTTAACCGCCATAAGCATTCGGTGTATCTGCTACAACTGCATCTACATAAGGATCGTTGTCAATAATGTCGAGCGCCGCATCTTCTTCTAGCTGAGTTTGTCCCTTGTGATAAAGCACATCGTTAAAGCCGTCGTAGCGGTAACGGCGGCTTACCCACCCATATAGGTTGTGCTGGAATACAATATGAAATTGCACAGCTTCTTCGGCGATGATAATTTTTTCGTCGGTAAGCCAACAAGGTGCATATTGTTCTACATGTGGTTTGGTTTTTAAGTCACGGTTGTGGAGTAACTCTGGTTTTGCATCCATTATGGTTATCCTCATTGTGTTGAAGTTTGTACACACTCTTCATTTTACCGATTTTTTGCTCACTTAGACAACCGTAGTTTGTGAGAATTTTCCGAATTATGCGTTAGACTTCGTCCGGTAAACTCGCCAGAACCCCTGTATAATGTCTGATATTGCTTATGTTGAGGGAAAATATATGCGAAAACTGATGATTTCGCTTGTAATTTACTTGTTATGGATGCTATTAAGCATATCTGCACAACAACCGATTGTGGATGAAATTATCTCATTATTGAACACTGAGCGTCAGCGATTGAATGCGCGCCCGCTGATTATAAGCGAATCTTTGAACCTTGCGGCACAACGCCATAGCGACGATATGGCACAGGGTGAATTTTTATCCCATGAAGGGTCGGATAGCTCTGAGTTCTGGCAACGGATAGCCGATACAGGCTATAACATGACCAGTGGGGCGGAAAATGTACTGTATCGTAATGACATAAACGTTAGAGCGACTTTTGCCCAATGGTTGAACAGCCCTGACCACTATAGCAATATGATGAATCCGATTTATCAAGAAGTCGGTATCGCATTTACACGTTCTTCTAGTGGGCGTGTTTACTTCACGATGGTACTGGCAGCTCGTGCAGATTTTGTTATGCCCAGTCCATCCCCAACATTTACACCAACAAACATTCCCACTCAGGCGACACTACCACCTATTCCCTCATTTACACCACCGCCTACGTTACTTTCAACATCTCCACAAGCACAAACCACACTTGTGCCGACAATTGTACAAACCGCTGTCGCCACAGATTTGTCAACTCAGGAGATACAAGAAAATGTTATGTCCCAATCAAACGCGGAGCCCATTGATGCGCGAATTGTGCAACAGGGAATAGCCGGAATTTTAGTCGGTCAAGTGCGCCTCGGGCAGGTGAACGCGACTCCTACACCAGCACCAACCTTAATCCCAACAGCTACGCCGGTACCCCTTTATGACATTCGTCTGGAATACTCAACAGAGAGCTTTACACTGATTAATTTGCGTGACATACCGATGTATGTTGAAGGCTTGTATTTTGAGGGAGATTCCGGCGCGATGGACGTGAATCGCTGGCGCACCGAGTTCCTGAGCGCTGACTTGACGAGTTTTCCTGCAAATGGATGTTTACAGGTCTGGGGTGTGGATATTGATTCTGTGCTTACACCTCCGCCAACCTGTGAGGTGCGTCATGCGTGGATTGCAGTGAATGACAACGACGATTTTTGGCGGAGTTCGACGACATTTGACGTGTACCGCTTCGGCGAACTGATAACTTCCTGTAGCATCAATATTGGGGTGTGTGAATTTAACCTTGATGAGCGTGTTGCTTTGCCTGTGCAATCATCGGGTGGTGGTGGTACATCGGGCAATGTTCCTGTTGCCGGGTCATCTGACCTTGAGCTAGTTTACGATGATGAGAGCTTTTCATTAGTCAACACATCCGATGCTGACCTTGACCTGACTGGACTTGGTTTTGCGAGTGCTTCTGGCATTGTGGAGATTAACCAATGGAACACCGAATTTTTGAGCAGACCACTGAGCGCATTCCCTGCGGGTGATTGCCTACAAGCATGGTCAATTTCTGCGGAAGAATGGTCGGAGCGCCCGGCATCGTGCAGCACACGTCATGCGTGGATTGCGCTCAATGACGCGCAATTGTTCTGGACGAATACCGACTTTTTCACGGTGAGTCGGGGTGGGGTTGTGCTGGCGACCTGCGCGGTCAATTCGGGCGTGTGTACGGTGGATTTGGGGTGATTTGTGGTTGTCATCATCTCATAAAAACGTCATAATAGAAGCTCTAACAGTTTTTAATAAATGATGACACCATGACAAAACTCTTTATCAGTTACCGTAGTTTGGATTCTGCCAAAGTTGATGCGATTGTGGCGCGGTTGCGTTCGCTTAAAGATGAGAACGGCGCGCCACTTTACGACATATGGCAGGATAAGACCAGTATTCCACCGGGGCATGATTGGTGGAAATCTATTGTGCAAGGCATCATAAAATGCGATGTTTTTGTGTTTATGATCTCGCATGAATCTGTCAAGAATGTCAACTGTCGTGCAGAATTGAGTTATGCACGTAAACGTAATCGCCCGATTATCCCGTTAGCCCTTGAAGATGAATTTTACTTTAATCCGGTAACAGGTAAGAATGATGTGGCGTATTGGGGCGATATGCCCGAAGTCATCAACGATACTCGATCACAATTTCTTTTTTATGAGGGCACATCGTTTGTAGGTCAATTCAATGACGCGATTGCTCGTCTTAATAACCTGGATATTCGTGATATTCCAGCAGATGAACCGCCTGACCCACGTAATGCTAATGACGCAACTAATGATACGACGTTGATTTATGATCAAGCCTGTGATTATGCGTGGAGACTAGAATTTACGACAGCAGAGAAGTTATTTCAGCGGTTGATCGGTTGGAATGATGACCTTTTTGCTGATGACGCCCACGAATGGATGGTGCTTTTACGGCAATATCAGCGCATGGTGAAGTTGGATGCACGGGCAAGTATGCATTACAAAATCCCTGCCCTGTGGGAAGAGTACGTTAAGCAATTCCCGAAGCCATTCGTGCCGATGTTTGACCCAAAAGGGATCGGTGATCGTCATATTCAGCGTGGACAAACTGAAACAGTGAGCTTGACCCAAACCCCGCCACCTCCAGAAGTTAAGACATCAAATCAATCATCTGGTGTGTATCAACCGACTTTGGTTCAACATGATCCACCACCACAGAAAGTAGAAATATCGAAACCTACACCCAAACCACAGACCCCCAAAGTTTTGACCTTAGACCAATACGCCCAACAGGTACGTAACATCATTGGTGACCCGTTTGAGTGGTGCGAAGTGCCTGCGGGCAAGTTTTTGTATGGCGATGAAAAGCGTGAATTAGAGTTACCCGCGTTTGCGATGGCGAAGTACCCGATTACATATAGCCAATTTCAACCATTTATTGATGCATCCGATGGCTTTTATGATGATCGCTGGTGGGAAGGGTTAGCCGCTGGTAATCGCAATCGCGCAAACCCTGGTGAACAGAAATGGAAAATTGCCGATCATCCCTGCGAACGTGTGAGTTGGTATGATGCGATGGCGTTTAGTCGCTGGTTGTCATTTAAGTTGGGTGGGGGCTATGCGGTTGATGATGTTGTGAATTGGGTGGTGCGCTTGCCAACCGAATTTGAATGGGAAAAAAGCGCACGTGGTACAGGTGGTCTTGGATATTCTTATGGCGATAATTTCGATTTAACAAAATCTAACACTCGTGAGAGTAATATTGGGCAAACCACACCTGTTGGGAATTACTCACAGGGAGTGTCACCTTATGGCGTGTTTGATATGAGTGGGAATGTTTGGGAGTGGTGTTTAAATGATAGTATTGAATTTGATTTGCCTAGTGAGCGCTTAAGTTCTAATCATTCTCGTATATTGCGCGGCGGGTCGTTCGCCAATAATGATTACAAGTCGCATTCGGCATACCGCTTCAGATTCAGTCCCTACGATCGTGGCTACAACTTCGGTTTTCGGTTGTGTTTGTGTCGTCCCGTAGGGTAGTCGCAAGGTGCCCGCATTTCTTTTGTAAATTTGTTCCCGTCGTCAGGCGGGTCGGTTTTGCGGTTTGCGGGATGATGTATAATCAAGGTCACAAACCGTTAACGAAAATGATTTCTGATGATTGATTCTCTAGTTCAGCAATTTCCACCTGCGGGAACACCCATGACAGATGATGTATTCCGTACCTTGCCGGAAACATCGGTACGCGTGGAACTGATTAACGGGATTGTGCATTATCCGTTCGGGCATCCGGCAGAAGCAGGTGATACTATGGCGGCGGCGCCACAATTGACCCATCAAATTATCGCAGGGCGACTTTATGCGCTAATCTTGCAGTCAATGTCTGGTGGATTGGCTTTATTTGCGCCGGTGGATGTGCATTTTGCTGATCATACAATTGTGCAACCGGATGTGTTGTGGATTGCACCGGATAGCGCCTCTCGACAATCTGAAAAAGGGGTGTTTGGTGCGCCGGAATTGGTTGTTGAAGTCTTATCACCAAGTACCGCACGGATCGACAAGCGCGATAAGTTTAGGCTCTATGAAGCACATGGCGTACAAGAATATTGGATTGTCGACCCTGTCGCTCAATATGTTGAGGTGTTTACGCCGGTTGATAACAAATTTGTCTTGGTTGGGGTGTTTGCACCTGAGGATGAATTTACCTCAAAATCGTTGGGAAAGAAGATTGCTGTAAACCAAATTTTCAAACTGCCTTGACAATCAAAAATCACACGATATGCTTAAACGCTATGAATGATTTAACGTACCCCCTTAACCGTCGTATCCGTCGCCGTCGTACCCGACATCTGTCCGGGGATTTTGGTATGGCTGGTTGGTGAGCAACATCATCGAGTAGTAATCCAAACCCCGCACTCCGGTTCGGGGTTTTTTATTTGCATTGATATGGGAACATGACAGGAGAACAATGAATAATGTCTGAGATTAGTAAAGTTGTGCTGGCGTATAGCGGTGGTCTGGATACATCCGTGATTGTGCCATGGCTCAAGAATAATTACGGCGATGTGGAAGTGATCTGTTTTTGTGCAGATTTAGGGCAAGAAGAAGAACTCGATGGACTTGAAGACAAAGCAATTGCCTCTGGTGCAAGCAAGTGTTATATCCGTGACCTGCGCGAAGAATTTTTGACCGATTTTGTCTATCCAACGATGCAAGCAGGCGCGGTTTATGAGCGTGATTATCTGCTCGGCACCTCATTTGCGCGTCCGTTAATCGCCAA
>DAOTXB010000006.1:0-11942 GCA_034435575.1 Anaerolineae bacterium | reverse complement strand
TGTACCGGACTGTGATTCAATGACAGTTCTGCCTGAGAGGAGTAAACATCAGGGGTGATTAACGCGCCGTTGAGTGTCGTCAAGTAACTATGAGTATCGCGGAAGGGTACAGGATCGCTCAATTCGCCTAAAATTACATCGGGATTCACCAAACCTGTCACATAACCGAGCAACTCATCAGCAATACTGACGACATTGGTCACAAAAATTTGTGCGTTAGTACCCTCGTTAGTGTTCGCCTGTACCGAAAGACGTTGTATTTCTCCACGATCCCACGCGACCACACCCCCCTGATAACCGAAAGTGTCTGAAAGATCGGTACCAAGTGGGAAGACAGGTGTTGCTTCTTCATTTGTAGGATCAGCAGTATTACTTATAACGACCAGACCATCGGGATTGAGGATGGCGACATATTCAAATATATCGGTTTCGATCAATTGTGTGTCAATGTATTCCGACAATGCCGGTGGTATGACGCGCAATTCCTGATCCGCCGACAGAGTGCCACGAATTTGACCATTAAATGATGGGTTGATAACAAAACTGTTCAGACCGATCAACGCCTGATTGAAGAAGCGGGTGATGTTTTCTTCTCGCTCATCACCTTCCGCCAGCACGTAATCACTGAGCAGTTCTTTTTCAGCCGTGTTACTTTGAATACGCCCGGCGACGAAAGCGATGAGCAATGTCATGCCCATAATGACAACAATCGCGCCCAACAAACGTATCCAGATGGGTGCGGATAATAATCGGTTGCTACGGGATAAGGCACCTGTGTTCATCATGCGTTATGCCTCGGTTTCTTCTATATCAACATCAAGTGGTTGTGCCGTGACAAGCGCATCATCCTCATTGTGGATCACATGCGGTTGCAGGTGGATGCGGGTTTGTACCGCGCCCAACGCCTCATTAAACGAATTTGCCGCGAGGTCTAGCACAGCATCGACTTCTGTCGCGGTAATCAACATATTCGCCACTTCACTCGCTTTACGTTCACGGTTCGCCTGTGCCTGAGATTGGTCGAATAAACGCCGATTCTCCAGCGCAATTGCCAGACGATCCGCGATTTTCTGTGCCGTTTCTTCTTGACGACGGGAAAGTTTTTGCGTGCGGAATTGCATCGCGCCGAGCACTTCATCACGCAACATGATCGGGATGCTAATCAACGCGCTATCTGCATCTTTTTCCACGATGACCTCACCCGCTTGTAATGCTTTGGCGAGTGTTTCCGGCAGTTCATCAGCGGCAGTGATGTTGCCCTTTTTGCCATCAATATCAAAGCCAAGGTTGGTGCGGGTGTTATCTAAGAAGCTATCCCAGCCGCCACGTTCATAACTGGTGCCACGCTGGGCGTTTTGTAATTGCGTGCGTAAGTGAGACATTGCCGTTTCTTGATTGCGGATGATGTCTTGCATCGAGCGTCGACTACGCAAATTGCTGACAAGTAGCCCAATTTGTGTGGCAAGTTGCAACAACAAATCTTGATCGTCATAGCTCAGACCGCCACTAATTTGTACATCCATCACACCAATAATCATATCCGCATTGATAATCGGCAAAATCACACCCATATTGACCAGTGGCAAGAGATGCGCCCGCCGTTCTGCCGGATCACGCAGGGTGATGCGTAGCACATCTTGCTGTGTGAGCGCCTCGTAATAAATGCTTGTTGATGGAAAATCAACCATGGATGTTGTTTCACGGGCATTAAGACCTTGTCCAACACGAATGCGACGGGTTAACCTCCCGGATTCATCTGCAAGATAAATCTGTGAAAATAAATTGCCGAATTCCTGACGCAAGACCTCAATCGCAGTGCGATAAATCGCATATTCATTATCGTAGGGGCGCTGACCAAGATCACCCAGAATACGATAGTGATCGATCACTTCTGACCGCTGATTGAGTAAGCGTTCTGTGTTGCCTTTAAAACCGATCATAAATGCGGAGGTCGCCACGACGACGGACAAAAAGGCGAACAAATTGCCCTGTGCGTCATCTGCGGGTGCGCGAAGTTCTGCTTCAGTACGTTGAGATTGAGAAATGCCGCCGAGGATAAAGACCCCGATAATGATTGCTGTGATGACTAGCACGGAACGTCTGGACATCAACAAACCCGCTATCACAAGGGGCAATATCATGAAGACACCTGTTGTGATGGAAAGTTCTTCACGAATGGGCACGGCGATCATCCCGACAAGGCATAAAATTAATGCCCACAGCGCAAGGCGTAAATACCCGTGTTGAACGGCAGTGATGATCCCGTAAAGCCCGATGGGTATCAATGCACTTGTGGCGTACTGACCAAACGAGACAATCGGATTGTCAAGGACAGAAAGGGCAAAAGCACCTGTCCACACTAACCAGAGCGCGATGAAACTGCTACAAAATACCAGCAGGCTTCTGGCGCGTTGTTGATCTAAAAGGTCGGCATAGGGATATTTTACAGTTAGAAAGCGACGATTGATCTCATTAATCATGAGGGAGCGCCTCCGTTTTTATGATAACCATTGGCGGTGTGTCCATTTGCATTAGTGTCTGGTGTGGGGTCTGCCTTACCCAGCCGGATCGCACCCTGTTCCGCGCCGAGCGTTTCCGTCATCTCTTGCAGGGTGATCTGGAGTAAGTCTTCGATGGTATTGGCGGATTGGAACTGCCCGACGATCTCGTTAATACGCTGTTCTTGATAGTTGGATGCCTGTGATTCTTCAAACAAACGCGCACTATCCAGGCTTACCGCCAGGCGATTAGCAATAGCATCTAACATCTCAGAAACCTCTTGGTGGGCGATGTTGTCATAATTGGGTAATTGCACCTCGACCACGCCCATAACATCCCCGCGTAACAAAATGGGCACGGAAATAAGGTGGGTTTTGTTGGTCGCCTGTACGATCACAGGTTGCCGTTCTTCCGCCGCCTGTCGCATAGTTTTCGTCCAATTGGCATTGGTAGAGACACGATCCCCGACAAATGTTACGCCGGTCACATCCGCTTGTTGCGTAAGGTATTCGTCCCATGCATCACGGCTCAACTGCCGGTTCAAACGCTGAATTTCCCGTAGGTTCGTCTCTGATTCGATAAACAGCCGTTTATTTTCTTGCAGGCTCTGTTTTTGTGCATCGAACAGGCGGGCATTACGGATGGCGATACCCAGTTGATTTGCCATAACCTGCAAGGTGCGGATTTCTAAATCGTTAAACGCATTGGATTGTGTACTCTGAAGATCTAACGCGCCGATGACGACCTCGCCATCCACTAAAGGTAATGCTAGCTCTGAACGGGTATTAGGGAGTAGCTCGTTACGGGCGTGGATGGTGCCTGTGTTGGCATCACTATCCCCCGCCACGACCACTTCTCCAGCTTGTGTCACCCGCCCAATCACACTCCGTGACCCAACTGGCAAACGGTGCTTGCGTGCCAACAATTCTCGCCCTGCGCCCCCGGTACTGGCGACCAGATTAGCATATTCGCGGGCTTCATCCACCAGAAAAATCTGCACATGATAATAGGCAAAGCGATCACGAATTAATTCTACGGATTGATTAAATAGCTCATCTTGATCCAATAATTTAGAGGTGATTTGACCAATTTCAGATGTGGCATTGAGTAATAAAACACTACGTTCATTGATCGTCGACACCGTTTGAGCAGATGCAATAAAATACCGTACCGACGCGCTGGCGAATATCGTAATTGCGATGCCCGCCATAAGGTCGAACGAATCGCCGACTAAATTAAAATTAGGGAAATCAGTTTCAATGGCAAATCTGTATAGATAATTCCCCAATACAATTGTCATTACCCCAATGAAGCTATTACGACGGGCGATAATCGCCGCGGCAACACCCGACAAGATGCTTCCCACCAATAAAACTGGTAATGTGCTGGCGGTTACGGCAACCGTAACATACGCTAAGAGTAGTAAATTACCTCCAAATTCGTTTCTATCTCTGAATGAGAGGTAAATAACATAGGTACATAGCGCCAGTCCGAACGCTTCTGAAAAAAATGTCGTTATATCAAGACTAGCACCGCGTGCTACAAGTGAAATTTCTAGTCCAAGACCAAAACACGCGAGCAGAACGCTCATTACAGCAACGAAGCGAATGAAAACAGCCTGCTTATAATCGAGACTTTCTATATTTGTTTTTTGCATTGGCTCATGCTCATTGATGTTTAGCATTTATGCACCACCGTCGCTTGTTGTTGTCTTTTCTGGTGTACCAAGCCGGATTGATACGCGCTCGGCTTTAAAGGCTTCGCGCAATCCCCGCGCCGCTTCGGTTATGGCTTCCTCAACCTTATTCGTCGTCTGCAAGCGCGTGCTAATCTGGTTCACAAGTGCCTCTCTCTGGGCAACACGACGGCTTTCGTCAACCAACCGTGCATTTTCTGCGGCGAGACCAAAGCGCTCACCCACCTCTTGCAACATCTCATAATCTTCCGGTGTAATGGCGCGTTCTTCGTCCAGCTCAAATTCCATTGCGCCGATTACCTGCCCGCGTACACGCAGAGGCAATGCAATCACCTGTTTGCCATCATCCTGCGTTTGAATAAAGGTGTTGACCGATGCCGCTTCTTCTAGTGTTGGTGTCCAGCTATTGGTATCCATCAATTCATCTTCGATAACATCCAACTGCACACCGACCTGTTCCTCTTTGTTACGGAAGTATTCCATCCACGCCAAACCGGTCAGGCGTTCGTTCAAGCGTTCGATCTCGTTGGAGGCATCGCGTTCCTGCTGTACAAGGCGCTCGTTTTCTTCCAAACGTGCCTGTGCGGACTGGAACTGACTGACGTTATCAATTGCCAGCGCGGTGCTATCCGCCAACGCAGAAAATGTTGAGATTAAATAATCATCATCGAAGGCATCAGCACTTGTACTCTGCAAATCTAGCGCACCGATGATGTGCTCACCGATACGTAACGCAAAGGCGGCTTCCACGGCGGTTTTCGGCAGAAGTTCGTTCGCCCTATGGATAGAAGCACGGGAACCAGCGCGGGCGATGATTGGATTACCGTGTAATGTCACCTGACCGATCACGCTGTTGCTCCCAATTTTCAGAGCATGGGCACGGGCGATCAATTGCTTACCCACTTCCCCCGTACTCGCGGTGAGCAACGCCTCGGTCTGGTTGTCATTGGTGATAAATATCTGTGCGTGATACACACGATCAAAATTCGCCACCACACGCCCTACGATGCTGTCTAACAATTCGTTAAGTGTGCCCCGCTTCGCCACTGTTTGTGCGATTTCCGCCACCACTGTCGCGGTACGTTGACGCGATTCTGTCGCCTCGTCCGCACCTTCCTGGCGGGTAAGCCGGGAAAAACGCAGAAATAATTGCAACACGAAAGCGCCGGCGATCAATTGTGGGACAATCGTACCGAGCGACACACTCGCACTAGAGGTTGCATAAATTCCGGTGGAGGCGTGGATGAACATTGCCCCCAGCGAAAGCACCAACCCCGCCAGAATCCCCCAACTGCCGACGAACATCGCGCCTAAGAGCATCAGGAAGACAATCGAACTGCTGGGATCGCCGGGAGAAGTTGTCGCGGTGATGAGCAACAACACACCGGTGGTATACCACATCACAAACGGACCCCATTTGGCAACTGTCTGCATCTTGCGCCGTGTCGCGTAGAAGATCATGCCTGTCAGTAGAAAAATCGCGTAAAAAACAATTGCGGGGCTGGAGCGCATTAATTCACCATTGCCCGACAGGGCAATCTCCGCCATGGTGTAATCACGATTTATATCTGGCACGGGCCAATCCGGTGACCCGAAGGCATATAAGAGCCAGAAAACAAACATGATTGCCGTCACCAGATAAATGGCGGTGGCGCGGTACTTCTCTAATGCGGTCTCATAGCGCGATGTATCTAAGACCCGTGCGATCAGGTTGAATAGGGCGTTGCGTAACTCACGCATAATTTACTCCGTGTGCTTTTCTGGTGTGCCGAGGCGAATCCGCGCCCGTTTTGCACCTAATGCCTTGCCCAATTCACGGGCGGTGACGGTCATAATGCGGTCAATTTCTGTCTGACGTTGCAGGGTATTGGTAATTTCATTAACCTGTGCCTTACTCTGTGCGAGGCGCTGATTTTGTGTGTACGCCTGTGCGTTTTCTAGCGCCACCGAAATTTGGCTGGCGAGTTGCTGAAAAACCAGCATATCCGTCTCGCTATAAGCACGGGTAGATGTGCTCCCTGCTTCTAATACACCCTGTACCGTCCCGCGTAAGTAAACCGGCATCGCCATGACCGATTGCACATCCGCATGATGGATAAAGGTCAAGTCGCGCTCGTTCATATCATCTAATTGAAGCGGATCGCGTGTTTTCCAGACATGACCGGCTGTCGTATCTTCGAGTGCCACAAGATCTCCGCCTACAGGGGTCACCGTGTGGGTTGTGCCATCACTACGCGCGTTAAGCTCCAGAGTGCCATTTTTGGTGTTGTAAATCATCAGCGCGAGGCTGTCGCAGGCGATAATGTCGTTAATACTACGCATCGTAATGCGGAGCAATTCCTCCACGTTGAAGGTGGTTTGTGTGGCTTGCCCGAAGGATGCAATTTGTTGCAGTTGCTTGGCTTGATTTTGTGCATTCTTCAGCAAGGTAATGTTTTGCAGGCTCACCGCTGTCTGGTTGGTGATGGTACGCGCAATGTCTAACTCTGCCGTACTCAAGGAGTTTTCTGGCTTGATTACGTCAAGTTGAATCGACCCGACGTAACCGATACGCGAATCAATCAACGGCAGGATCGCAAATGTGTGAATGTTGTTGCGTTGTGCATACGCCTTTAAAGCAGGTGGCACCGTCTCGTCATTGGCAACATCATCCACCAGATAATCGCCGGAGGACATCATCAATTCTTGGATTTGTGTATACAGGGGTATTTCTCGTCCAATACCTATAATTTCTTCGGGAGCTTCGCCGATGACTGTGGTGGTGGTCTTGCCAGTGTTATCTAACCAGACCGACACATGATCCACCGTCAGCGCGCGCATCAAGGCATGACAGGTCATTTCTGCCAGATCAGTTTCGTTGGTGGCGGAAGGCAAATCGGTTGCAAGGGTGTTCAACGTGCGTAAGATACGCACCTGATTACCGAGGCGGGCGGCGGATAAACGGGTATCACGCACCAACAATTGATTCTGGGCGATGATAACCAGTTGACTATAGAGCGTATTGTACAAACGCTTCACACGGTTCGAGAAATAGTGTGGTTCGCTATAAGCAATGGCGATAAACTCAACCACATAGCCATCGTTTTTCACGGGCATTAGAATACTGGCACGCAAACCCTGATTGTAGGAAATGCGTAAATCCGGGCGTGTTTCAATCAGTGCATCATAATCTGGAATAAATTCGATGTCCAAATCCGGCGACATCCACATTTCTTCAAACGTAAGTTTGGATTCTGCGTCCATGCGATTAATAAGCTGTGTGCCGGGTTGTGCTTCTTCGCTTTCGTTCATGAAGGCTTCCATCACAAACGAGGTAATCACATCCCGCCCATGATCCCATTCGATCCGAACAAGTGACAAAGAATTGGCATCAGTCGCGATGGTATCGCGCAGGGCACGCAAAATATTTAGGCTGTCCTCCGCTTGTACCAACGCTTGAATAGCATTGTAGAGAATCTGTGTTTCGCTCAGACTGACTTCGAGCCGGCTGAGCAAACTGCGATTCTGTACGGAGAGTGTGAGTTGATCTTTAATCGCCCGATACATCTGTCGCACACGTGCGGGAAAGTCTTGCTTTTCGCCGAAAGCGATGAAAATCTGCTGGATGAGACGATTCTCCTCGCGGATGGGGATGACGATACTCGCGTAAATCCCCGCCTCAATCGACTTCTTCACTGCGGGGCGTGTTTCGCCGATAACGACTGCATCATCAATGAAGTCGATGTCATCACCCTGTGCATCCCACTCTTCTTTATACTTCTCGATCATCTCCGGCGAATTATTTTCGAGTAATTCCAGATTAGGTGAGCGTTCACCCTCTTTATCAATGACATCCTGCAACATGACCGAGGTTACTTGATGCCCATCAGAACTCCATGTGACGTTGACCATCGATAATGATGTCGCGTCCTGTGCGAGGTGCGTTTTGAGTGTTTTAAGCACGCTCAAGCCGGTTTCTGCGCTCAATAGCTCCCGGTTCATATCGTAGAGCATTTGTGTTTCTTCGAGGTTCTCCGTCGCGTTTTCTAACAGGCGACGATTTTCCAGCACAATCGAAATTTGATCGGCAAGGATGACGAAGTTATCGCGTTGTTGATAATTAATCTCGGCATCTGCCGACAGACCGTACATCAAAATACCGCGCAAAAGATCACCAGCCCGCAAGCCTGCGTTGACCACTTTGCCAACCTCATATTTTTCGAGCATATCCACCAGATTATTGGCGACACCGCTTGCTTTCAGCGCCTTCATCTCCATTTCCAGAATCGGGTTATCCGAGCGCAATGTCGTGTGCATCGCTTGTAGCGTATCGGATTGTTCCGGCGTGAAACTATCCATCAATATGTTGGGAATGATGCCATCATGACGCGTAATCAGACCGGATACACGCAGCGTTTTCGGCAATTCATCCGGCTTGAGCAAACGATCAAAAATCAGAATGCCCAGCGTTTTTACGCTATTCGGCAAGATGCGTAAGGCGGCGGCGAGCATATCCGCTGTCGTATCTGCGGTAGAGATGAGGCGATTGGTGTGGATTAAATCCGATGCACGGGAATGCACATCGCGTGATTCACTAATGAGTTTGTTGGCGTGTGTGATGATATTAATTTGATGGGACAAACTGGTGAACAACGCTAAACTTGCATCAGACATTTCGATCATCGTATCCAGGCTGTTGATCGCAATATGCCCGATCACCGCATCAGACTGCATCAACGGCATCGCAAGCATCGATTTTATCGGGTTATTGTCTACCCAGGCGCGAAAGGCATCATTTGATTCTGCCAATGCCTCCACGTCGAGAATAACGGGTTGCTTTTGCTCGATCAGGGTATGTATTGTCTCGCCGAGATCATCGTAGGTAATGGGGATTTCCATATCCGCATCCCATGACTCACGACGATTCGCAGTCGCTACCACACGATAGCCGATAAATTCCCCGGCATCATCGTAATTAAACACAGCCACACTAACATATTGGCGTGGGTGTAGCATATGTTTGGCGATGACCGTCGCAATATCGCGGAATGTCCGAGCGGTATTTAACTCGGCGAAAGTGGCGGCTTGTCGGCGGATCAAATCACGCAGGGTGCTTAGTTCGGGTTGGTTTAACTCAGGTGTTGTCTTGCTCACACAAGCCTCCTTATTCAGGTTGTTTCTGGAACGGGATCGCGTATTGCGTCTATTTCCATTCCCAGACCTGCTCACCGTTGAGCAGGCGTTGAATCTGTGATGGGAAACGATCCGGGTCGAGCGGTTTGCCCATAAAGCCATCAAAACCGGCTTTTTGTGCCCGACGCATTTGATCTTCGCTCGCCTCTGCGGTAACAGCACAGACAATCGTTTCTTTTAGGCGCGGGTTGCTCCGCACTTTTTGTAATGCCTGATAGCCGTCTTCATAAGGAAGGCGAATATCCATCAGGATAAGATCAATGCGGGGCAGGGTTTCGGCAAATTGCACCACCTGCCAACCGGACGTTTTCCACTCACAACGTTGTACGCCCATAAACGCAAGCATACGGGCAATTAAAACAAAGTTGGGGACGTTATCTTCCACAACCAAAACATGTGCTTCACTCGGTTCAATTGGTGTTCGCTGACTCATGGGCATCACTACCTTAGAAATTCGATAATCTGATCGGCAAACGTGTCGACATCAATCGGTTTCCCGATGTAGCCATCACAACCCGCATTCAAAGACTTCTCTTTATCACCCTGCATCACGTTAGCCGTGAGCGCGATAATGGGCAAATCCTGAATTACAGGAATACCTCGGATGCGTTCGGTGGCGGTAAGACCATCCATACCCGGCATGCTAATATCCATCAGGATAAGATCGGGCGGATTATCAATCGCCATTTGAATACCGGTTGGTGCATCTTCGGCTTCTTCAACCTCAATGTCGGACGCAAATAGAATCCGGCGAACTAACATACGGTTATTGGGGTCATCCTCAATATATAAAACGCGCATGAAGACTTTCTCCTGACATCGTAACGATTGTCATCATCATGATGAAGTATTATCTAAAAAAATAAGAGACCATAAGTTAGGCTCTACCTAGATTCTTACCTCTATTATTAATCACTCTCGACTTAAAATCTACTCGACTAAGTGATTCTAACCAAAACCAGCCCGTCTCTTACTATATTGTATTGGTTTGATAATGAAATTATGGCTTAAGATTTTGTATCAAGAACCTACTTTATTCAGCATACAACGGAATCTGTTGTACGACCCTTAATACTCTTGAAAGTATGAAAATATTAATCAAAACGTAAGTAGATGAACAACATATCAGGGAAATCAACTTACATCTTGTGGCTTTTCTGGTATCCTGATAAGCAGGTTTTTTTGAACAATTACATATAATCTGGAGAGATAGATAAATGAAGCAATACGACAGCCCCCCTGATATGCAAATTGATTCTAGTAAGAACTATGTCGCACACTTCAAAACCAATAAAGGTGAATTTGATATTGAGCTATTCGCCAGCGAAGCCCCGAACACCGTCAATAACTTCGTGTTTTTGGCGCGGGATGGCTTCTATGATGGAATCACCTTCCACCGTGTCATCTCGGACTTTATGGCACAATCCGGTGACCCGCGTGGTGATGGGCGTGGTGGTCCCGGGTATCGTTTTAATGATGAAGCCGGTGGTCTGGGGCTTAAGCATGATGGTCCCGGTGTGTTGAGTATGGCGAACGCTGGTCCGAACACCAACGGCTCGCAATTTTTCATTACCCATGTCGCCACCCCACACCTGAACGGTAAACACGCCGTCTTCGGTAAGGTTATGGGCGATGGTCAGACCGTTGTGGATAGCATTGAACAGGGTGATGTGATCGACACGATCACGATTGAAGAAAGCTAGACATCAAGCACAAGCGCCTCACATTTCATGAGGCAGAGTGAGCACAAAAAAAGGGACAACCGTGATCATGGTCGTCCCTTTTTGTTTATTTGTTGATGTTTAGCAAACTACACCTATACGACGATGTTCACCTTCGGCTCTTGCCCTTTACGCGCAGGGATGAAGATGACCTTCTTCGCCTCTTTGCCATCCATAAAGCGGGTGGCGGCTTCGCTATCCATCGCAACTTTGATCGCATCATCTTTGGCGATTTCCGGCGTAACGGGCGCTTCGCCACGCGGCTTCCCGTTGACCATAATCACCAGTGTCACCATGTCCTCTTTGGCTTTTGTCGCGTCATATTCTGGCCAGGGTTGTGTATGAATGCTGAACGCAAAGCCTAGTTTCGCCCACAGTTCTTCCGTGATGTGCGGTGTGATCGGTGCCATCAAGCGCAACATCACGCTCATCGCATCTGTCCACGCGTCTTTGCCCAGTTTTCCCGCTTTAATGAAGGCTTTCATCTGATTACGCAGGGTCATCAGCGAAGACACAGCAGTATTAAAGCTAAAGCGTTCCATACTATTGCTGACACCATCAATCGCCTGATGTACCTTGCGCTCAACATCACGGTTAACCTCAGCATCGCCCGTGGCATTATTGGGCGCACCTGCCGTAACCAACGACCAGACATCTTCTACCCAGCCCTGTGGACCTTTAATCTGACTCGGATCCCAGGGACCGCCTTTGATCCAATCAAAGCCGAACATCAGGTAAGCACGCACTGTGTCCGCGCCATATTTTTCGACCAGTTCATCAGGGTTGACCACATTGCCCTTACTCTTAGACATGCGCTGAATATCCAGATGATGCTTCAGTTGATTGACATTATT
>DAOTXB010000005.1:0-1967 GCA_034435575.1 Anaerolineae bacterium | reverse complement strand
TCCCGGCATTGAAGAAGACCGCGTAAGCGCGATGTCTGCTGCTATGCTGTCGCTTGGTGAGCGTATCGCTAGTGAATTAGATCGTGGCGAACTCGACCAAGTAAATGTAAAAGGGGAAAACGGCTATGTTATCCTCACTGCTATCGGGGAAGAAGCCGTTCTGACAGTTATCGCACGCAAAGATGCGAAGCTCGGTCTGATTCTGCTCGATGTGACCCGTGCTGTCGATGCGCTGAACGAAATTGTATAAACCCAGCCGGATAACACCTAATGCCTCATCGTATCATCAACAATACGAAGGTGGCATACACAAAATGGACGACTCACCGAAAGTAAAGTGGCGTGCAACGGCGGAGTGAACTCTACTATCCAAATCGTATTGCCCGTGCCATTTTCATGGCAATGGATGATGTGATGGGCGCACATGGCTTGCAATCTCTTTTGAGCCTTGCCCAAATGGAACAATACGCGGATAGCTTACCACCCGACGATATGTCCCGCGCTGTTGATTTTTCGTCCATTGCGGCGCTCAATATCGCCCTAGAAGAACTCTATGGTGTTAATGGTGGGCGTGGCATGGCATTACGCATCGGGCAACGGGCTTTCGTCGGTGGCTTAAAAGACTTTGGGGCAATGCGTGCCGCCAATGATGCGGCATTTCGTAACTTGCCTGTTCATAAACGCACGGAATACGGTTTGCAGGGGTTAGCCGCTATCCTCACTAATTTCAGCGACCAGCAATCGAGCGTGGTCGTCAAAGAGGATAGTCTACAATTTATCTCAAACGTCAGCCCGTATGCGTGGGGACGCGAGACAAGCAAACCTGTTTGCCATATGATGGTCGGCATCATTATGGAGTGCTTGCGCTGGTCAACCAACGGCTATAAATTTTATGTCCGTGAGATAGAATGTACAGCGAGTGGTGCAGAACACTGTACTTTTCGCGTCAACAAACAAGCAATCGGTGAACAATAAACGCATGACAAAATGGTATCAGGTAGACATTCATACACCTAAGGGGGTTGAATACATATGGTAGACAAGCCACACATCCTCATTGTTGAAGACGATCTCGACCTTTCCGATATGGTGAGTTCGTATTTCCGCGTCCAAAATTATGACGTGGACACCGCAGCATGGGGAGAAGAGGCACTCAAAATTGCAAGCGAACATGACCTCGACCTCATCATGCTTGATATTCGCCTGCCTGATATTGATGGTTTTGAACTGTGCCGTCGCTTACGCAATAAACGGCGCACACAAGATACGCCCATCATCTTCCTCACAGAAAAACGAGACAGAGTGGATAAACTGCAAGGGCTAGAACTCGGTGTAGTCGATTACATCACTAAACCCTTCGATATTCAGGAACTACGGTTGCGTGTGCGCAACGCTATCAATCGCTCACAAACACCTGTTACCAATAATGCCGTGACGGATTTGCCAGAAGGTGAGCTTGTCCAAGAGAAATTAGGCATCTTGCTTGATTCCAATAGTTGGGCAGTCTTACAAGTGAGCATCAACAACCTCAGTACCTTCCGTGAACGCTATGGGTTTGTTGCGGCAGATGATGTCTTACGGGCAGTCACACTCATGATTCGTAATGCTGTGCGTGAATATGGTAACGACAATGATTTTATTGGGCATCTTGCGCAAGAAACCTTTGTCATCATCAGCAACCCAGATGCTATTGAAGATATTCAAGATCGTGTGGAACGGCGTATTGCGCAATCGCGTGAGTATTTCTTCCCCTTGCGTGACCGTGTGCGCTCTCAAGAAGCAATGGCAGAAGATAGCCTAAAAATTGAAAGTGGTGTCCTCACGAACGAAGACGCACCTTTTGATAATCTCGATGCGCTCAAAAATGCCCTCGACGAAGTAACCGAAGTCGTGGACTAGGCTACCTTGTCTGTAGAATGAGATGTAAGGGCGTAGGACACTGCGCCCGAAATAAATACACTATTTTG
>DAOTXB010000004.1:0-5129 GCA_034435575.1 Anaerolineae bacterium | reverse complement strand
AGCGCGTTATAACGTCGCCCGAGAAAATCGACGGGCTGGCGTTCTAGCTCACGTTGCCAGCGTTGATAGGTTTCAAAAACAGGTTTTGGACAAGCGCCAAATGACCCGTGATTCAAAAATGTAACGTCAGGGTCAAGCAGGAAAAGATCGCGTAGTGATGTGTGCATTATCCCTCATTATATGGTGTGATATTTGTTTAACGTTTTGTGGTATACCCGTCTCTCAATCATAGCAGGGCATGAATACGGCAATCGTTCCGGTTAGCCTATCGCTTGAATGACCCGCAATGCCCTTTGCACCGCATGAGGATAGCGCAAACTTTCTGACAGCGCGAAAAGTCGAAACTGAACCATTTGTGGTGTTCTTGTGTCCAATTAATGGACGCGTGCTTGCAGATGTGTGCGTAGGCTTTACAATGAATATGGCGAATTATGGACTCACTAATCAACTATGGCAGACCATCACCTCATACAACATAGTCAACAACCGAATAGTGACGATCATCCTACAATCAATCCGATCCTATGGATGGTGGTCGGTGCGGTCATCGGTGTGATGACATTTTTGTTGGCATGGCAGATACACCCATTCGCCGGGCTGGGCTTCGTTACGGGTGTGCTCGCCCTGTTCGCCATTGCGTTCACCCTCAATGAACCTCTATTGACACGCTGGCAGAATCATCTGGTGGGACTGCTGAAGTTCATCATCCAACAACGCAAGGCATTCAGTATGCTTCTGGCATTAATTGGCGCGATAACGCTACTGATGTCTGCGCTATTTTATGGAATGGGGATGCAAAATCGCCTGCAAGAAGCGGGGCTGACTTTGCTTGCCGGTAGCATAGCATTGGGCATCGCAACAGTATTGCACAATCGACCTATTTTCCGCGATAGCACACAACATACCGTCAATATTGCTACACCGACACGCCATCGCACCCGCTGGATTCCATTGGTTGGCGGGAGTATTATGCTGGCGATGCTGGCGGAAATCAGCGGGCGTGTGTTTGAACCAGATTTCTTGAGGCATACCTCGCATCATGTACAATTTGGATTATGGGTCGGTGGATGGCTTTTAGTCGGTTGGGGGTTGGCTGGTTATGTGCCCCGCCGTGCCCAATCCTCCGGCACAACCCGTCCGTCATTGAGCGCCCGTATACGTGCTACTGATGGACGCGAAGTGATCGCTGTTGTGTTGATTCTTGGCATTGCCCTTTTCGTCCGTACATGGGAGCTGGGTTATGCCATGCGCCTCTTCATCGACGAGATTCATTTCGCGAACCCGATCACCCATTTCACCTGGGCACAGGACATCAATCTACTCCGTCCATTTAGCACTGTAGCGGCGTTTCCTTATTTGTTTCCGTATATGCAGGCACACTTTGTCGAGGTCTTCGGGCGTAATCTGGTCGGATTACGGGCGCTGAGTGTATTTTTAGGTGTGGTGAACGTGTATGTGCTCTATCGACTAGCGAAAGAGATGTTCGACACGCCGATTGCGTTGCTCGCCGCCACATTTTTAGCGGTTTTTCCGCCCCATATCCAATATAGCCGTTTAGGGCTAAACAACATCGCAGACCCGATATTCGGGATGTTGGCGATGCTCTTTATCTTACGCGGGATCAAGCCTAATTATCGGATGCGCCCTAATTTCGCGTGGGCGGGGGTCATGCTCGGGTTGAACCAGTATTTTTATGAAGGGGGACGCTTGCTTTATCCGGCGTTGATCTTTAGCTGGTTAGCGCTGATTGGCGTGACGATGTATCTGTGGCTGACAGGTCGCCTTGTCGTTGGACGTGTGTTGGGCAATCAAGCACGCATTCGACGAGTACGCGCACAAATCTCACGCATTGATTTCGATACGCTCTCCGGTGGAATCATCGTGCTGGTCGTCAGCGCCTTGATCGTTGGTGCTCCGGTCTATTATGCGTTGATCGGTTTGGAACGTGGCGTGGTGGTACGCCTAGAAACAGCGGGGATCTCCGAACGCACGACCCAACATTTCGATACCCCGCGTGATGTGCTTTCTCATGTTGTGAATCGTGTAGAAGAAGCCTATTTGATCCACGTCGCCATCCCGGAGTCCGCGCTATATTACGCTGGAACAAATGGATTCCTATTATGGTTTGTCATCCCGTTCTTCTTTGCAGGGATGTTTACATTGATTTTCAGAACATCGCACCGTGCCAGTCTGTTGATCCTCATGTGGATTCTGGCGACATGGTTCGGTAATGCATTGATGCAAGAAAGCCGAATTTCTGCGCGCTATGTTGTCGCGTTCCCCGCGTTGGCATTAGCTGTTGCACTCGGCATTACGTTATTTACGAGATTACTCATCAGCAAACGCACCCGCTGGCAAAATCATTTGATGCTCGCTTGTATCACGCTATTGGTGATCGGTCAGGGTGTCTATTACTTCAATGACCACCTGCCTACATTTAACAAACAGTTTCGTGGTGGAATCTTCCGTGTGCTAGATAGTAATGACGTATTGTTCAGGGCGGCGACATTGCCATCGGGCACCCGCGTACATTTAATTGGTGATCCGATTATACCCGATCATGATGCGGATCAACTCCTGTTCTACTTGCGTCCGGGGGTACAAATTACCACGATGCCTCCCGCAGGGCTAACGGATGCTTATTTGCAGATGATGCCCGTCAATTTCGATCATGCCTTTTTTGTGGATATGCAAGATGAGGAGACGCTCAACCGTCTGTTTGCGATCTTTCCAGAGATGCAAGGACCATTTTACAGCGATTACCCACGCCTGACGCAAGATGAACAATTTGCGATGTTCTGGCAATCTGCACAGCTTAACCTTGATAACATTGAACCTGTCAGCACTGCAGTAGAGTAGATTGAACTAAAACAAAAATGCCACCCTTGCTAAGAGATGGCATTAGTCAGCGTTGATTTGAAATTATTTAGAAGGCACGCAGTTCACAGTTTTTAGTTTTCAGTGAGACACCAGTAAACTGTTTAATTCTTGGCTTGATGCCATTTTTGCTAATAACTAACGACTAATTACTGATAACTTGTCGTCAAGATGTGGCAATATGTCTCTATTGACTAATTACATTGTGCAAGTGCGTAAGTCCTATTATTCTTTACGGTCTAAGCTGGTAATGGCGGCTTTCATCCAACCGAGTGCGTGTGCCATACCCGCATGCCACGGTGCATCACAGGTCATTTCTGGCACATGATCGGGGATAATCACGCCTTCAAAATTGTTCTTCTTGAGGATTTCCAACACACGGAACATATCCGTGTCGCCCTCATCGATAAACACTTCATGATAATTCGGTACTTTGCCCCGCACATTACGCAAATGAATATAGCCGATCTTATTCTGCTGGCTGTATTGGTCAATGGCTTGGTACACGTCCATTTCGTCGCTATCCATCTCGGAAATTGCGCCCACACAAAATTCAAGCGCGTTGTTGTGGCTGGGCACAAGATCAAGCAAACGCTGATACCGTTCCGGACGATAGATCAAGCGTCCGGTATCGCGTAATACGGGCAGAGGCGGGTCGTCAGGGTGCGCGGCGAGGCGAACTCCGGCTTCTTCTGCTACGGGGATGATCTCGCTCAAAAATTCTTCTAGTCGTGCCCAGACCGTTGCTTCATCTACCGGCGCGACTATGCCCTCTGATGCGTTGAAATCATAGGTCATGTTCCAAATTTGCCCGTTGGGGATAGGTGTGGGTGGTGGTGCCAGTTCTTGCACATAGCCGACTGCGACAGCATCGCCCCGTGCCCATGGTCCTTTCGTCCAGCCATAGACACCCGCCAGGCTGAAATAATAGCCCATAATGGGGATGCCCACTTTGCCCATATTGCGGATAATCGTCTTGATGTTTTCTATATGTTCGGCTTTGCGCGGACCATCCAGCAAAATATCATGCCAATGTGCAGGGTCGAAGTTTTCGATGGCTTCTAGCTCTAAACCGGCATCGTTGACCGTCTTTTTGAGATCACGCAGTTGCTCATATGTCCACGGCGGTTCGCCACTACTCACCCCATAATTCCCACCCTTTTCGTCTGCTTGTGGCAATTGAGTTGTATCTTGAAAATAGGTAGTCAAATGTCCGATCACATGCGTCGCGCCCGCCTGTCGTGAAAATTGTAGATTTTCCGGCGTTATCATGTGCCGATATAAACCAATTCCGAGTTTCATGGTGCGTTGTCTCCAAACGTTAGATAAGTTTTGTGGTCAAACCGCCATCTGCGGTGATGGTCGCGCCAGTAATAAACGATGCGTTATCACTGAGCAAAAAGGCGATCAATTGTGCGATTTCTTCCGGCTGTCCCACCCGCCCGATGGGATGAAACGCGCCCCATGAATCAATCACCGCCTGTACATCGCCATCTTCCGCAAAGGTCGCCGCCCCTGCTCGTAGTAGCGGAGTATCCACCGACCCGGGCAATACACAATTCACGCGGATATTGTCCGGTGCATGATCAAGGCTCATGGAACGGGATAGCGCGACCACGCCTGCCTTTGATGTGGCGTAGGCGGCAACACGCTCTTGATTGCTGTTGTACCCCTGTACCGATGCCACGTTGACCACCGCACCCCCACCCGCTTTAATGATTTCCGCGACGCAATAATGTGACATCAAGTACACGCTTTTCAGGTTGACGTTGAGCGTTTTGTCCCATAATGCTTCGTCAGTGTCGACCACCGTGCCGTAAGTCTGTATACCGATGGAATTGACGAGATAGTTAATTCTGCCATACTGCTCTAGCGCCACCTTCGGCACGTTACTCACCTGTGCCGAATTGGAGGCATCCACAATAACGGGCGTAGCGTGCCCACCGGCGCTGATGATCCTTGAAACTGTTTCTTCTGCCGCGTCCTTTGCAATATCCACCACCACCACCGACGCGCCGTTTTCCGCGAGTGTTAGGGCTGTTGCGCGTCCGATGCCCGTACCGGAACCGCCAACAACCGCAACTTTACCGTTAAAATCCATAGTCTTCCCCTTTATATCAGCTTATATCAGCGCGTAGGTCTGTGGCACAACTTCCTTAAGCACACGCCGTGCGATCAAATCTTTCACATGGGCATCAATGGTGCTCAAAGAACGAAATTCTGTCAACTTGTTGTGCCGTTTCAGGAACGCT
>DAOTXB010000003.1:0-1755 GCA_034435575.1 Anaerolineae bacterium | reverse complement strand
CTATTCTCAGGAATCGGTCCGATGATCTGTCCGGCAATTAAACCGAGTGAGATAACGACAAAAAGAAGCGCCAATAAGGTCTGGAAAATGCTCGCCCGCGGGATGAAGTTTTCGTTCGGGCGTAGGATGATGTTGGGACGCACACGCAACGCGGTCAACACGGGTAACACACCAAAAATGCCCGTCACTACCACGCCCAGCACCACCCCGAATAGTATCGCCTCAGGGTAGATTTTGAAGGCGATGTTTTGTCGAATCACCGTTTCGCCATAAGAATTGGTGAAGTAGCTCAAAATCAGACCGATAATCGACCCGACCACACTGCCGATAAAGCCGAGCAGAAGCGCTTCTGTCATGAACAATAAGCCGACCTGTCGCCCCTTTAAGCCAAATGTCTTGAGCGAGGCAATTTCGTTAGTCCGTCGCCGTACCATCACCAGCATGGTGTTGATAATCCCCACACCGCCCAGCAACATCGCCCCTAAGCCCATCACGACGACAAACCGCCCGATCACATCGCCGATTTCCTCGTTGCGCTCCAACAAACTCGGCACCGTAGTAACGCTCGAAAAATTACCGCTACGGCGCATCAGGTCAAACACCTCGTCACCTGCCGCTTCGATCTCCGCATTGGTCGTACCTTCCGGCAAAATAATGCTGATGCGGTTTGGACTCGGGTTGATCGAAAGGGTTTCTGCCTGCGAAATATCAAAATAAGCAAACCCAAAAAATGCCGCGAATAAATCTCGCAGACCCGATTCCGACTCTGTCGGTACGATCCCGCGCACGATATATTCGTCTTCCGTGCCACTCACGCGCACAACATCTCCGACGGCAATATCCTGTTGATCGGCAAGATTTTCGCTGACAACGACCTCATTACCACCCTCGAACAAGTCGCCAAGTGGCACTCCACGCGGGTCTAATGCCACAATGTCGTCTGTGGGCGGATACGTTTCTGGTTCGATGAAGTAGGAATTGATAAATTGTAAGCGTCCTGCACTGTTGAAATCGAGCGCGGTCACCTGCACACTGCTGGAAATATATGCCGTTAACTGCCCGCCTTCCCGCGCTGTCCATTGCTCAATTGCCTGAACTTGCCGATCAGAAAAGAAATCATCGTTATCACCCCGGTTAGCGGTCAACGCGCCAAAACCGCCCGCGTTTCCACCAATTGTCACCGTGATGTCACCATGATTACTGGCACGCACACTGTTCACCAGCGTGTCTTCAATGCCTAACCCCAGACTACGGAGCGCAACCATCGTCGCCACACCCGCCGCGACTGATAACACCGCAAATGCCGACCAACGCCGACTGCGCCAGATATTCCGCAGACCGTATTGCACATAAAATAAAATTCGTTCCAGCATACGTTTATTCCATTCCAGTTTGAAGATCAGGGGCGATAAGCAGACAATAGGTTCTGTGTGATTTTGGCAATATTATGCGCCTATTATCATCTACGTGTATTTTATATGCGCGTTGCGCGAGCATCAGCAACGAACCCGTTCTATTGTTGTTGCGATTGCGCTGTGTTTCAATGCTTGTTTATACCTCTAAAATATGCCATAGTTGATTGTAGATTGTAAATTACCTGAACCCAAACCACATGATGCCGGATACCAAAAAACAAACCGAACTCCTCAGACAGGTGCGCGTCGCCCTGCAAAATCGTGATTACCCGAACGCCATACAGTACCTCAAACAAACCGCAGAACTTGCCCATGAAACCGGAGATGTCGGCGCAGAAGG
>DAOTXB010000002.1:0-7567 GCA_034435575.1 Anaerolineae bacterium | reverse complement strand
TCGACAAGTTGTGTATCCCAATAATCCAATTCAGCCGGACTACTATAATTTTCTGCAATCCGTCGTAAAAGTGCGTTGCGTTGTGGCAAAATCTTGTCATACGTGTTCAGTGCCACGTTATACTCATGGTCAACCTGTGAGAGCGTCGTATCCATAAATCGGCGACGGTCTGATGGAGCGCCATCAACCAGCGATAAATCCTGAGGGACAAATAACACAACATTGACCAACCCGACTACGTCCATCACCCGTTTTTCTACACCATTGAGCTTAATCACCTTACGATAACGCCCATTCTCAAGTAACAGCGTGATCTCCACCCGATTAATGTTATACGTAGTCTCATCATTCACCTCCGCGACAATACGAGCGAAAGGCAGAGGGTCGCCTTCAGTGCGCCAGTGAATCAGCTGACGATCACTGGTGGTGTACGGTGATTTTGAAGTCGCCACATAGTACAATGCCTCTAGCAAGCTGGTCTTGCCCTGTGCGTTTTCACCATGCAACAGAATCGGTTGTTTGGGCACGCTGACCTCTAAACGGGCATAGTTGCGGAAGTTGGTCAGCGATAGATGTTCAATAATCATGAAATTGAGGTTTTATCAGATGCAAACGGTTGTTCGATTATACCGCAGGGCGGGCATGGAATATACGGCGGGTCGTAGAATAATCAACCAATTTACTAACCTGAATTGTCAAAATCGCCAAGATAGGCGATGATATTAGAGGAACGTATTCGCTCTTCATCCAAAGGATAACTTCATGAGCCTGAAACGTGTTACTTTTTCCGGCATACTAATCGTACTAATTGGTCTCCTCCAGGTCTTCGTTGTAAGTGCAGGTACTCGTTCCGGTGTAAGCTGGTCAGCCGGGTGCGAAGGATTCACCAGTAATGGTGGTAGCATCTTACTTGATCGTAATAACACTGGTGAGGGTACAGAACGATTCATTATCACCGCTGTAGATGGCGATGGTAACGTCATTTTTGGACCGGTCGCAGACACCTTCCCCACCGGAAGTAGCTTGAGCATCTCCAGAGGGGCATTCTTCCCCTATAGCGTTGCACCTGCGGCAAATCCGATTCTGGTCACTATAGTGAGTCAGGCAGGCAACGGCTTCAGTGAGCAACTGATCTATGGCACACTCGGCACCTGTTCAGGCTTACCGTTTAACAACGCACGTCTTGGTGGAGATAGTGTGTTCAATGTGGTTGAAGGGGGCACCTCGCCCACCGTACCCCTCAATGTTGACCCGCCCCGCCCCACAAACCCTGAAAATATCGGGCAAGTTGTGGACGGTTACGTGATCGTCAACACCGCAAGCCTCAACATCCGCAGTGGTGATGGACCCGCCTATACCATTGTCGGGCGCGTCGCTGGTGGTACCGAACTCGTCGTCCTCGGACGTAACCCGAGCCGGAGCTGGTGGTTTGTAGAAGTAGGCGAAATACGCGGTTGGGTTAACGGCACACTGGTTGCCCTGCGTGGCGATTTAACCAATGTTCCAATTGTGCCCATTGTTGGCGAAATCTTCCGCCCGCGCTTCTATGTCTTTTCAGAGACAACCCTGCGCGATGGACCTTCAGCATCTGCCGCCGCCATTTGCAACATCAATGGATCGCTCGAATACTTCATCACCGGACAAAATAGCGATGGTGAATGGATTCAGGTCGAGGCGAACTGCGACGGTGTAGATGTTATCGGCTGGGTAGACTTTGAAGTTGGCGCAATCCGAAACTCAGGTGATCTCGGCATTCCGGTCACGGCACGCTAATATACGCACTTCATACGGCGGGGATGACGTTTTGTCCTCGCCGTTTTATTGTGTCACACAATGGATAGAATCCTATTGACGTTTGTTAATTAAGGAGACAGATGTCACTTAAGACTCCACAATATCTAGGAATCTTCTTTGGGTTACTTCTACTAGTAAGTTTTACATTATTCTCATTGAGCGCGGCTTCTGCCAACTTAGGCGCATTGGTCACTAACCTAGAGGGAAATATTAATGATGACAATGTTTCTGGTTATATGTTGTCAGGTGCGATCTTTCTTTTTGTAGCGACAATAATCTTTGTCATGATATTTACTCTCGGTGCAGACTCAAATGTAACGGGAACCAGCAAATTTGCGTATATTGCAACAGTAATTGCATTACTATTCTTATGTTTCCCGCTAACACTCCTTCGAGATCAGTACGTTCTAGCTATCATATTAGCATCATCCCCATTCATAGGTTGGTTCGTCGGCTACTGGCTAGTGAGAAAATTGAATTCATTTATGACTTTATCTCGCCAAGAACGCATACAAATGCGTAATTACTGTCTTGGTACATTTCTAATAACAATGGGATTCTTTCAATCAATCCAGTGAGTTCTTGGCAATATGCACAATAGGCTTTGATGAGCAGATAACCAAGCACGTAAGATATATTCCGTCGTTCCCCTTCTAAGTGATAGACTTCATTCAGACACACACCTATCATCAATGATAAGGAGCATCACGCTTTGGATAACGAATTTGTTGCACTCGGAATCCGTTTATTATCCGCATTTATCGGTATTTATATCATATTCACCACACTAAAATCTGCTGTGCGGACATTTGTGTTGCCACGCGGGGCAAATACCCGCATCACAGGCTGGGTGTTCGTTGTGGTCGGCATATTTTTCCGGCTGGGGCGCTTCAACAGTTGGACGTATGAAGAACGCGACCGACGCATGGCATTATACGCACCAACAGCGTTGTTACTCCTACCCATCGTCTGGATGATTATGGTCATGGTCGGCTATAGTTTCATCTATTTTGCGCTTGGCGTGGAGCCGTTTGAAGCCGCGATGGAATTAAGCGGGTCATCGTTATTAACACTGGGCACCGTCCCTTTTCAATCCTTTTTCATCACGCTGGTAGAATTCTCCGAAGCGGCGATTGGGTTAGGGCTGATGGCACTGTTGATCGCCTACTTACCCACAATGTACGCCTCGTTTTCTCAACGCGAAGCCATCGTCAGCATGTTAGAAGTCCGTGCAGGCTCACCCCCCTCCGCAGAAACGTTCATCACCAGATTGAGCCGGATTAACGGTCTTGAAGATCAAAACGAAATGTGGGGCACTTATGAATTATGGTTCACACAAATTGAAGAAAGCCATACCTCGCTCGCCCCTTTAAACTTCTTTCGCTCGCCAGACCCCAAGCGTTCTTGGATTACAACCGCAGGGGTGATTCTGGATACTGCGGCGCTCATTTCTTCCACTGTCGATGTCGAACGCGAACCGCGTGCAGAATTGTGCATTCGTGCCGGTTACTTAACCTTGCGGAGTATCGCCGATTTTTTCAACATCGAGCATACCACGGACCCAAATCCAGATGACCCGATCAGCATCAGTAAAGAAGAATTTTTCGAGGTATACGAAAACCTTAGTTTAGCGGGTGTTGCCTTGAAGCCAGACCGCGACGAATGCTGGCAAAATTTTGCCGGATGGCGCGTAAACTATGATGATGTCCTGCTCCAACTAAGCACATTCTTGATCGCACCCTATGCACCCTGGTCATCAGACCGCTCCTTACCCGTAAGACGCAAACGGGTTAACCGTTGGAGACTTATCGGCTTCTGGAGCAGATTCATACCATAATTATGATTCGTGCTATGACTGGTCAGGAACGCGTTTCAGTTATAGAATCGCGCTCTGACGAAAAAACACATTTGCGGAGTGTGCATGTCGAATAAATTCCAACGTTGGATGACGCTCATCTTCACCACGATCAGCATTTTAGCCGTCGATCAACTGACAAAACGCTGGGTCGTAGATAATCTGCTTCTGGGCGAAACTATCGAGCCGTTACCCTTTCTCTCCCCCTATTTTCGGATCACACGCAGTTTTAACACAGGGTCTGCGTTCGGGTTTTTGCCGGAAGCCGGTGACATTTTTCTAATTATTGCCATCGTCGTGGTCATTGGACTGTTCTTCTTTTATCCGCGTATCCCTGATGAAGCATGGATCACGCGCTTTTCAACCGGCTTAGTGGCGGGTGGTGCGCTTGGCAATGCCGTTGACCGCCTGACCTATGAGCATGTGGTCGATTTTATCAATTACCAAATTCCTGACCTCATCTCCAATGTTTCCAATCTCGCCGATCATGCCATTGTTTTTGGTGTGTTGTTGATCTTCTTTGAAAGTTGGCGACTAGAGCGTTTAGAAGCCAGGCGCGAGGCACTAGCGCTGTTGAACGAACCACCAGAAGCCCTAACAGAAGGCAAGGAAGACGCATCATGAAAGCCCTTGTAACAGGGGGAACTGGCTTCGTCGGTTCGCATATTGTCCGTGCGCTCTTAGATGCAAATCATAGTGTGCGTGTGTTGCACCGCCACAGTTCAAAACTAGATGCGCTAAACGGCTTAGATATTGAACCCGCTATCGGTGAACTCGACGATATAGACACCCTCAAAACCGCTTGTGCTAATGTCGATTGGGTGTTTCATGTTGCCGCCATCGCCGATTATTGGCGTGCGGATCAATCACGCATGATGGATGTCAATGTCGAGGGCACGCGTCGTGTGTTACAAGCCGCCCATGCATCCGGTGTAGGACGTGTGATCTTTACCAGCAGTGCCGCCACTGTCGGTCTACGCGAAGACGGTCAGCCAGCGGACGAAACCGTTATGTTTAACCTCAAACCTTCGGAATTTGGTTATGCTCATAGCAAGGTACTCGCGGAAGCTGTCGTGCAAGAAGCGGTCAACAATGGGCAGGATGTGGTCACAGTTAAACCATCTGTGGTCATGGGTCCCGGTGACCTAAACATGATCTCCGGCACATTCATCGCACAGATCAAAAAAATGGGCATGTTCGTACCCGTCACATCCGGCGGAGTCGGTGTGACCGATGTGCGCGATGTCGCCCGATGGCAGATCGTCGCGGCAGAAAAAGGTCGTACTGGAGAAAGTTACATCCTCAACACAGCGAATTACAGCTATCGTGAATGGTATGGCATGATCGCCGAAACCGTCGGGGTGCGTAAGCCATTTTTCCCTGCACCAGATTTCGCCGCCCCGCTGACCGCCTCGTTAATCACATTGCTACGCAAAATCGGCATCAACACCCCCATTGACGCAACACAGGCACGCATGGGCACCCAGAAAGTCTACTTTGACGCAAGCAAGGCGCATAACGAACTCGGAGAACCGCGCATTGATATGCACCAATCGCTTAAAGATACCTACGCGTGGTATCGCGAACACGGTTATCTGTAAGTGACACAACCCAGAGTAGTATTGATTCACTCCGTGTGTTTTAGTATGCTTAGGTCATCATCATTTGCCCCCGTAGCTCAGAGGATAGAGCAGAGGTTTCCTAAACCTTGTGTCGTAGGTTCAACTCCTATCGGGGGCACAAAATGAATTTCATGATCATGACCGATATGCCTTAAGGGGCAACACATCAGAAATCCATTAGACTCATCGTGAAAATCCGCACAAATACAGCGTCCTACGGTAGAATACGTTAAACATTCCGTAGAGTGCTTTACGGAGGAAGACAAAATGATAGTCAACTTACTCGCGCATGGTACGCTTGGCAACTGGGATGAAATGATCTTCCTCGGCGTTAGCGTAATTTTTGTGGTGATGATGGGTATTAGCTGGGTGCGTAGCCGGAACATTGAGCCGGAATTCGATGATATCGATGTGTTGAAAACCTCTGTTATAGATAATGACGGAGACATACCCGCCTCAGCCGATGAGTCAGATCGCTTTCGTCTGGACTAAATGTCCCTCTCTCCACACATAAACGTTGCGCGATGATAAAGAATGCGACATTTGATACAGATGAACAGAATTTTCTATGGTGTTCTGCTCGGCATTCTATTGCTTGTGAGCGCCCCAACGCCGACCAATGCACATGGGTATATTGTCCGCGCTATTCCAGAGAATCGTGCGGTGTTAGAACGCGCCCCAACACGTTTGCAATACTGGTTCAGCGAAGCCCTGGAACCAAACTTTAGCGAACTCAATCTACGTGATCAAAACGGCGACATCCTCGCCAGTGGTGGAGTCTCCGAGGACGATAACACACTCATGACCGTCCGCCTGCCGAACAACCTGCCCGATGGCGCGTATATAGTCGAACTACGCCCCGCATTTGCCAGTGATGGGCACGTCATCGCGGAGAGTCGTGTGTTCTTCGTCGGCGAGGAAGTCGGTGGTGTTGCCGGTCAAGGCGCGAGTGATACGGCGGTTCCGTTGGAGGTTATCTGGCGAGCAATTACTTATGCTGGCACACTCGTTTTATTTGGCGTTTTTATGCTCTACGCCCTTGTACTTGTGCCTGCCTGGGGGAACCTTAAACATCGTGCAGGGTTGCTCCCACCCCGCGTGATGACACGTCTTAATTGGATCGCTGGTATCGCGCTTTTGGTGGCTTTTATCGGTAATGGATTAGCCCTTATCCAACAGACAATGACCTTCTTCGGCATCGGCTTTACACAGGCATTGGATCAAAATTTCTGGTCAGTTGTGCGGATTGGATCACGCTTCGGGGACATCTGGAACATTCGGATGCTATTTTTACTGGTCGTAGCGGCGATGTTTGCGGCAAGCCTATATTTTCGCCGATCTCAACCGGAAACTGTTCGTCCTTTCTGGATCGCTAACGCATGGATGATGTCGCTCGTCCTCGGGTCATTCAGTGTACTCAGCCATGCCGCAGGGTCACTCATTCTACCCTGGGTAGGGATCGCGGTTGATTGGTTGCATGCACTCGCGGTTGGTTTGTGGGCGGGTGGTTTGGTTGCGCTGGTGCTGGTATTACCAGTCGCGTTACAGCCTTATACCGATGAAACACGCCGTTTTGCATTGATCGCGGTCTTACGCCGATTCTCACGCTGGGCGTTGGTCTGCGTCGCGCTGGTGACCGTCACCGGTATCTATAGCGCCTCCAACTGGATCATCACCCCGCGGGATGCAAGCACAAATTTCGGACTCTCGTTATTCGTCAAACTGGCGTTAGTCATGGTGTTGATCGCCATTGGCGGATTACATCACATCGCGCTTCGCCCTGCAAAATACACCCGTTTTTCTGCATTAATCGCACGGGTGAATACATTTTTACCAAGTTTACGTTTTGAAGCAATTTTTGTGTTTATCGTACTCGGCGCTGTCGCGTGGTTAAGCGCCACGCCTGTCCCTATACCAGAATTCGCCACACAAGAAGTCGAAACACCCCGCGCAGTCATCAATAATGCAACAATCAACGGCGAACCGGCGACGATTAGCATGACGATTTCTCCCGGTGGTACAGGAGTCAACACGTACGATGTGCAAGTTGACGGCAACCTGCCCGACACAACCGACATTCAACTAACCATGATAAACCCGACACGGGACTGGCGTGGGGATAGATACCGCCTCGAAGCCGTTGAAGATGGTTTATACGTCACAGCCGGCGACGATATTGACACATTAGGTGCGTGGTGGACAGCTATGGACATCACTGATGATGACGGCGACACCACACGCTATGCTTTTTCATGGGACATCACTAGTGAAGCGTCTGTCATTCAATCCCGCAATC
>DAOTXB010000001.1:0-8349 GCA_034435575.1 Anaerolineae bacterium | reverse complement strand
GCGGCGGCGGCAACACATAAACTGATAGCAACCGTGATGAGTTGTAATGTGTTCCGTGCCACGTCATTACTGGCGTTTAGCCCCACAAGCACAGGCACCGTGACTGATCCGATACCGATGATGAGCTGTAACCGTTGATAGAGCTTCTTGGCTTCGCTCGCTTTTTGATCGTAATAGCTCCATTGAGCATGCCAGCGATGTTCCAGATAAAACCGTTCTTGATCCGAAGCGTTCAAGCTGTCGAAGAAAATTGGCGGGGGCCAATCTCCCCCTGGTTTTAGCCGATTCGGGTTTTCCTTCGTGTTGGCGAATACGCTGGCTTTGGTATATCCTGTTGCGTCAGCCTCATCTAATACTGTATCTAATGCTTCAGCCGCATCGGCGATTGTGTCCACCTTAACAATAGGTGGTGTGCCATTTTTTTTCGGGATTGTCTCTGATTTTGTGTCTACTGCCATCGCGGGTGCCTCTTTTATGCTTTCACTATCTTTGTCCGTATTGTCTGTGTTCATTGTTGCACTAACAGTCTTGTTGACAGTTTCTCTTTGTGATTTTGCGACACCGTTTAACGCGACCTTAGCATTCGGGTCTTCGGGCGTTTCGATGATGACTTCCGGGGCATCTGTGGCGTTTTCTACGGTGCTCTCTGCAAACGTGTCAATCGATTCTGTCGCGTCTTTTGCGTCGGGTTTGTCAATATCAATGCCCATTGTCATACTCTCCCTAATGGCTAATTGTGCCCTTTGACTATGAGTATATTATAGTTGACTGATTCTGCCCACGTCCCTTTAGGTTTACTTAAAGCTAGTCTGTGTTGATATTTCACAAACTATAGATAATTCGATATGGTGGACAGCTGTCCCTACGTTCTAAATTATGCTTGTGTAGGGGCGTGATTCTTCACGGTTGCTGGGAGAATTTTCGCATATCCCCAAAATATCAACAATGTGTTTTCCCATAGCGCTATGTGTCGCTTAACCACCGCTAAACCGTTTATCGCTCACCGCATTGTCTGTTTTTAGTTGCCCCTGGTTACGAAACCCCTTATAGTTGAATTCATCGAACGTTGAAACATTTTAGGGAGATTAATCACGTGAACCAACGCCTATTTGCGAGATTGACCGTGCTTATCCTGCTCCTCTTCACCACGACAACACTCATTACTGCACAGGATACAGACCGTCCACCCATTGACCCTGATAATGCGACTGAACTCGCGTTAATCGCTAGCTTTGACCTGCGCGAATACGGGTCAGCGAATATGGTTACATTTACACCGGATGGCGACTATGTGCTGATTGGTTCTGACAGTGGACGCATCAGCCGCTATGATTCTGCTGGCAGTGAGGCTGGTGAAATTGTGACTCAAGGAATTGGCGAAATTTTATCAATTGATTTTAATAATGCGGGCGAAATGCTCGTCAGTGGTACGCTCGGGAATGCCATAATATACAATTTATCAACCGCTTCGGAAGTGATGACACTTTCAGCAGAAAGCGCACCTTCACTGCAATATGCGGTCTACAATCCACGAAATGGCTCTCAGGTTGTGGGAGTGAGCCAGAATAATTTTTATCTATTCACAGTCGATACGAGCGAAATTGCATCTTATGAACAGGTCGCCGAAGAACGGGTTTATGCTGGTGGCTTTAACGACCTCGCGTTTAGCCCTGATGGATCATCTGTCTTGCTGGCGACCAATAGTGCCGAGTTACTACAGATTAGCATTGACGATGGCGAGACATTGGAACGGCAGGTTGTGTTCACGTTAGACGGTGCAGATGCGATCTCTACTGTGGCGATGGATGATGATTTTCAGACGATCATTTTGGCGGGTGACAATGGCGAGACAGTCGCGCTAAATCCTGACACTTATGAAGAACTGTATCGCGCTGATATTGTCACTAATGCGATAGATTATTCGATTGGCAATCTTGTTGTTGCCTTAGCCAATAATCTTGGGCGCTTCACGCTGTTAGATACAATAACTGGTGAAGTGCTGGCGCAATATGATCGTGACATTTCCGATTTTGACTCGATGACCAACGATGTTACCTTTAGTCCCGATGGACGCACACTAGCGATTGCGGCGGCAACCGGCATTGTGGAGTTATATGGTGTGGGTGATGGTGAAAACACTGTGCTTCAGGTCACGCCGGAACCAACGACTGAGGACATACGCGCATTATTGGACGATGCCCAGAATGCTTACGCTGATGCAAGTTATCAAGACGCGGTTGAATTGGCAACATTGGTGCTGGATGTCGAGGTAGATAATATAGAGGCGCTCCGTATCCGTGCAGATAGCTATCGTCGATTGGATGACAATGCACTTGCGACTGCTGATTATACAACGTTGCTCTCGTTAGATAGCACCGACGCTGACCATCATTTTTTTCGTGGGTTGACCGCTTATCGCGCAGAAGATACCGATTATGCGATGGTGGTAGACGATATGACGATGGCAATTGAGCTGAACTTTTCTGATCTAGCATGGGCGCATAATGTCCGGGCGCTGAGTCATGTCCGGTTGGAAAATTATGATGAAGCGCTGGCTGATTATGACAGAGCACTTGAGATTTTGCCCACCTACCGCATCGTGTATAGTAACCGCGCAATTCTACTGGGCGAAAGACTCGGTCAATGGATGGAGAGCATGGATGATCGTAAATATGTCCTGCTGGAACTTGCACCAAATAGTGGCACGTCATTCAACAACCTTGCATGGGGTTATGTACAGATCGGGCAATATCAAGAGGCGCTCGGATTTGCGAATCTGGCGTTAGAGATTGAACCAGATGAGTCAAACACCGTTGACACACGGGGATGGGCGTATCTTGGTCTGGGTGAATATGATCTGGCGATTACGGACTTTGAGCAGGCGATTGCGCTTGATAATATGTACTCTCACTTTGGATTAGGCGTGCTTTATGCTGAACTGGGTGACACAGCACTGGCAATCGAAAATCTGGAGATTTATCTTGAAGACGCGGGTGAATCTGCCGATGAAGATGCTATTGCGTTATTTGAAGCGTTACAGGCGGATGCAGATTAGTTAACACATTTGTGTATTGCTGATGCAGTAATATAGATTTTCGGGAGCGTCTCGCTTATAGATGCTCCCGTATTTATTTACTCATTGACGTTACGCATATTTCAGAATTATGTTATTTTATCACCATGAACTAAAACCTCATGGTTAGCAATAGTGTCAAGTCCGACTGAAGTCGACTTGCTTTGCTGAAATTTTCACCTAATTAGCCTACTTTAGCAGGGCTTTAGGCTTTTCTTCCTAGCATAGAGGTTTCAACCCTGTGCGAACACTAACAAAATCGATACATCTCATAGCCAACTGCGTAACATTAGTGTTGATGTGTTTTGAAAATCACACTGGAGATTACGATCTTAATTCACATATCTTTAAGCAAAAACCCCCGAACAAATGAATGCTCCGGGGGTTTTATATTTTGTGGTGATGGTGAAAGATAGAATTAAGTCGCAGCGATTAGTGACGGTTGTCCATTAATCACGGTAAACCAGTACGGCACCCAGCCGATGCCAAACAATTCCATCTGAATGTCCTTTTTGTATGGGCTGATGAGATACTCTTGCGTATCCGCGGCAATTTTCACCCATTTGTCATTGATGTCTTTCAACACCTGTTCAAATTCAATCTGTAGTGATTCCATCTCTTGCTCAACGCGATCAATGTATTCATGGCTTTCGCGAATGTCTTCTTTTGCCTGTTGCTTATAACGTGATGTACGGCTCATACGGGAAAGTGTATAATTGGCGCGTCCCTTCCACAGGCTGTATAAGGCTTCACCGGTAGTAAACAGTTGTTCGCGTCCACGCTCTTTAATCTCCGATTGTTCCGCGCGGAGTTCCTGTTCTTTTTTATATAGACCAGTTTCTAATTTCTCCATCTGATCAGCATATTTTGCTGATATTTTATCCATTTCTGCATCGCGTTGTTCACGTGCAGACTGTTGTACCGCCGCTTGATATTCACTAAAATCGTGATCTGGACTGCCGTAAATCTTGAGTTCAGGGTTAAACGGGAGCACCAGACGGGCGGTGTTGTAGAGCATGTCCGTACAATCACGCTTGAGCTGTGTAATCCGTTTAGAGTCGGTCAAACCAGATGCAAGCTCACCAAAACCCGCTGTAGGGTCTGGTTCGTATTCAATTTCACGGGTATTTACTGAATCAGCTTCATATTCATCCCAGTGGACCAAGCCCGCTTGTCGTAAATCGGGTACACGATAGGCGCGTGTGCGTGCGGTGTAGACCGATGCTTTACGATCTTGATAGCGGATAACCGCCTGTGCCATCAACACGGGTTTATAAACCAACGATGCGTTTTGTTGCACACCCTGCGCTTGCATTTGTGTGTGCTGTTCCCAATTGACGACTGCTTGCTGACTGCTCACACGGGCAGGCAGGAAATATTGATCAATTGAGCTGGACACCCCGGTACGAATAGCGCTGAAGCCTTTGGGCAAATTATTCTGTGGACGTTGTTGTGGCGCGGATTGTGCGCCGAAATTCTGTTGAGGCGGGAACCCCGGTGCAGATTGTCCACCATAATTGTTGTTACCACCTGCAGGCATTCCCGGCATGGTGGGTGGTTGTGGAGGTGATCCTGCGGGCATCCCTGGCATGGTTGACGGTGGTGCCGATTGACTGTAGTTAGTTTGCGCGTTGTAGCCCTGTGGTTGCTGGGTGAAACCCTGTTGTTGACCATAATTATTAGGCGCGGGCTGTTGTCTCCCATACCCACCCTGTTGTTGACCATATTGTTGCGCGACAGATTGCAATAATTCCTGACGCTGAGTACGCATCAACACTTCGATCTGTTGGCGTGTGAGTGGTCCGCGTAAGTAGCTCATCGCCCAACGGGTATGCACCAGAATGGGACCGCCACTTTCATGCACATTACGCATCAAGAAAACACGGGGCGCAATATCCGCGATTAACTCCTCAACATCGCCCAAATCCAGCCCTTCTTCCGCACTGGCAAGTGATTTTAAACCCGCCATGATCTTTTTGCGGTCATTATCGGACTGTAATCGCCCGATAAACCATGTGCCCATATTGGTCAACCCTTTGTAATCGAGGTCGCCCGGGTTTTGTGTCGCTAAGATCAACCCGATACCGTAAGCACGCGCCTGCTTGAGTAAGCGCAGGATTGGCTCTTTGGTGGGTGGATTTTTAGGATAGGGCGGGAAGTAACCGAACATCTCATCAATATATAACAGGGCGCGCAAGCTCGTTGTACCACTGAGCGAACGCATCCAGCCTAGCATGTTCTCCAAAATAAGCGTGGTGATGAACATGCGTTCCTGTTCGTTGAGATGCGCGGTATAAAAGATGGATACGCGTGGTCTGCCGTTAGGTTGATACAACAGGCTTTGAATATCCAGTGGTTGACCATGCAACCATGATTGAAACGACGGCGATGCGATGATGCCGTTGAGTTCCATCGCCAGTTTAAACCGATCTTTTTCCTTCATATATTCGTCAATCGGGAAAACACCGAGTTTGTCAAAAGGCGGGTTTTGAATTTGTAGGATGATTTGCTCCAGCGTGAGGTCTTGCCCCTGTCGCCATGCATTTTCAAAGATATTGGAGATAATCACATGCTCTTTGTCTTTGATCGGCTCCGCATTGATACCAGCGAGTGCTAGTAACGCCGTCGTAATCGCGTTGATCTTTTCCCGGATGGCTTCTTCATTGCCGACGAAACCATCTTTTGGCGCACGGAGCGAGGCGAGAATACTAATGGGCAAACCGGCATCTGAGCCGGGGGTATAGATGCTGTATTGTGTGGCGAGCTTGAGCCAACGCAGGCGATCTTTTACGATGCCCCAGCTTTGTAACCCGTCCTGCCAGCGTTGTGCAACATCGGCGGCATATTCCGGTACGTCCAGACCAGCGCGCCGTGCATCATCCACATTAACCCAGGGTTGGAAGTTTTCCGGTTGGAGTTCCGGGAAGTTCAATAACAGGTTGGTAATGTCGCCTTTTGGGTCAATGATGATGGCAGGAATGTTGTCTAGAATGGCTTCTTCTAGCATGCTGATGCACAGACCGGTTTTACCACTGCCTGTCATGCCGACCACGACGGCGTGTGTGGTCAGGTCACGGGAATCATAATACACCACGTCGTCCGCAAGGCGTTTTTTTTGCGGATCGTAGCGTCGTCCCAGATAAAAAGTTGTGGGCGCTTCGATAAATGGCATAAGCAGTCCTGAAAAAATGACTTATTCGATAGTTTGTTCTAAACTAGTATAGCATAAGACGGTATATGTGCGGTGGGAAAACTTTGTTCATTTTGAACATCTGACCGAGAGTATATTGATGTTCACAAGAAAAATTTATCATTGCTGGTAGTGAGCTTCGGTAAATTCTTAAAGATAAGCGGTGGCATACGCAGATGCCACCATACAACATGATTGTTGTGTAGGGAAGGATACACAGATCCTTCCGCTCAAATCTGTTAGATTTATCTGTAAAAAAGCGAATCACACTGGCGTGTGAGAGGCAATTTTATGGCAGATTCAGAATCATTAACAAACTTGATCACAATAGCGCATGATATGCATCAACATTTGTCCGATATTATTGCGCTAAAAAATGGCGCAGTGCATTTTCGTCCGACAGCGAACGGTGTGACGATGGTTGGATTATCACCGGATCGTCCGCAACGGGGCAAAGGCGGTTACAAAGCGGATCAACTCAAATCCAATTTTGATGAGGAATTTGAGAAACATTGTGTTAATATCCCACAGGGACGACCCACACCAGAAAAACAGTTACAGTCTTATTTAATCAGTGACGCATATCGTCATAATCGTCAGATGATGGCGCTACAATCACTTTTACCCCCAGCGGAGAAGACATCCTTAATTTTCGTGACTGATGAAATATCACTTGCACACGGCGGGCAAAAGATCGTCTGTGACATCCTTGCGCTCAATCGTACATCGACAGGTGATATTCCGGTGCTGATGGAATTAAAGTCCGAACGGGCGATGACGCGACTCATACAACAACTCAACGATTATGTAGCGGTAATCAATGCTTATCACGCACAGTACGAAGCCCTATTTTCGGCGCTATTGGGTAGAGGACATCACATTTTCTGCTCCGCCGGAAAAATGGTTAGTGTGGACATCACCTGACATCACACAACCTGATCGCAGAGAAAGCAAATTATGCAAACTTGGTATTCGCACGGTGGGTTATGCTAACGGTGACAATGGATTTCGCTTTCGTGTGGGTGCAAAACCGACGTAAGGGCTGATGTTATACTGTAGATAATCGTAATATGACAAGTGGTTCAACAATGAATGAACAGACTGTGCTAAATGGCGTGTATTCTGGCTCACATAGCTACAATCAGAAGAATCACCAGTTTTTGAACAAGGCACTAAACAATTAACTTGATTGCCAGACGGGGACACCAGCAAAATATGGGGTTTCATCCTCAAAACACTGCTCATCATTAGTTATCAAGTCAAGAATACAGAGACGATTATCCGGTGCAGTTGTCAAAAATACGACTTCGCGCCCGTTCTCAGATAAATCATAGCCACTCATACTTGCGCCATTGGCTAACATCGTCAGCGTTTGGCTAGTGGGGTCAAGCAAGTGCAATATTGAGTTTTCATCTTGGATAAACAGCATAATATAGTTATCGTCAAGCGCCCATTCTGGTAGACCAAACCAATCTGTCTCGATATCGATAACCTGTTCTACCGTTTCTCTAGTCCGTATGACAATGCTATCGGGTCTACCTCCTCCCATGATGTGGACGATTCGTTGACCATCCGATGACCAATCCGGTGACATATTAAATGCCTGATTATTTGTCAGATTGCTCATCTCATGATCGCCAATATGAAGCATATAAATATCACTTGATGCGAGATCGCCTGTCACGCTTGCTGAAAATAATAAACGTTCCCCATCCGGCGACCACGAAACAAACGAACTTACGTCCATGCCATTGGTGATCTGTTCATAGTGCCATGTCTCTGTATGTAGTAAGTATAGATTTTGAGGCGAAGTACTGTCGGGTTGGTTCAATATTGCAATATATTCCCCGGTTGGCGACCATTCGTAACCGCGTATGCCAAGCAATGATTGAATCGGCAACGCGTTAATTTCTGTTAGCGATGCAACATCGACAAAGCGCAATAATCCCATATTTTCATAATACGAAAGTATTTGCCCATCTGGTGAAAATCGGATTGTTCCGGCAGATAGTGACTCAGTCTGTATGTATATAAAGCTACCATTATTTGGGTTGATGATTTTGATGTCCTTAGCACAAACCACAAC